>JAEZYO010000134.1 GCA_023419055.1 Pseudomonadota bacterium
AGATCGACCTGCTCGACAACGTCGTGTTCGGTTCGACGCCGGGCGGCTATTCCGTGACGCCCTCCGAGAACGGCGGCTACGCGGTTGCCGACCGCGACGGCTACACGCCGCTCGGCTTCTTCGACGACACGGCGGCCCCGCCGAGCGCGGAGCGGAACGGCCTCAAGGACAGCATCGTCGTCAAGCGGGTGTGGGCAGAGTACGCGACGCCAGTCGGTGAGGTGCGCTTCGGCCGCATGCCGAACCACTGGGGCCTCGGGATGTACCTGAACTCCGGCGACGGCTACGACGACAACTACAGCTCGACCGTCGACCGAGCTCAGATCGTGACCGGCATCAAGCCGCTCGAGCTCTACTTCTCGGCGGCGATGGACTTCCCGAACGAAGGCGCCATCAGCGACTCCGTCTCGTTGCCGAACCCGCAGCCGTACGATCTCGCTCAGCTCGACGACGTCGATCAGTACACCTTCTCGATCGCGCGCAAGAAGAACCCGCAGCTCGAGCGGCTCGCGCTCACGCGCGGCGACCTGGTGCTGAACGGCGGCGTGATGCTGATCTACCGCTCGCAGCAGCTCGCGAACGATCGCTCCGGCGTGAGCGGCACCTGCGGGCTCGGCGCTGCGTCCATCGGATGCGCACCCGGCGATCTCAAGTTCACGCGTCGCGGCGCGCACGCCTGGATCCCGGATGTCTGGCTGCAGCTCCTCTACAAGCGCTTCCGCTTCGAGGCCGAGGCGATCACGATTCAGGGCTCGGTCGAGAACCTGGCGCGCGACGCCGACAACAACCTCTCCGGTGACCCCGGCTACGACATCGCCCAGTGGGGTCTCGCGACGGAGATCGAGCAGAAGCTGGCCGAAGATCGCCTGCGCCTCGGGTTCAACTTCGGTTGGGCTTCGGGCGACGCCGACGTCGACAGCCTGACGCCGGGACCGCAGCTCGGTGACCGCGACATCACGGCATTTGCGTTCCACCCGAGCTACAGCGTCGACCTGATCCTGTACCGGAACATCCTCACCCGAGTTCAGAGCTCGTACTATTTCAAGCCCAGCATCGACTACGACTTCTCGCGCGATCCGAACGGTCAGAGGATTGGCGGCGGTCTCTCGGTGATCTGGTCGCGCGCCAGTGAGTTCATGCAGGCCCCGGGCCACGCGAACGACCTTGGCATCGAGCTCGATGCCCGCCTCTACTACCAGTCGAAGGACGGCGCGCTGAACGACGTCCCCGGCCAGATGGGCGGGTTCTTCGCCATGCTCGAATACGGCGCCCTCTTCCCGATGTCGGGCCTCGGCTACCCCGACGCCGAGGCGGCCTACTTCAACTCGGTGAGCGCCGGCGCGGCGGACACCAGCGTGGCCCAAACCCTGCGGCTGTATCTCGGCGTGTTCTTCTGAGCGTTTGAACGGCCGCCCGCTGCGTGGCAGGATCCGGCCGACATGCGCTCCTTCTGGCTCGCTCTGGCCTCGATCTCCGGGCTTTGCCTCGCGTGCTCGAGCGAGCCGCTGGACGGAGAAGAGGAGAACCCCCCGGAGTGTGAAGCGTCCGAGGTCGAGCCGAGCCTCGCGGAGGCGCAGTACGTCGGCGCCGTGACCGCGACGGTCCTCGACGTGGGCGGGGACCCGCTGCCGAGCGATCCGCTGGTGCAGGTTTGCGGGCTCGATCTGTGCATCAACGCGGATACGGCTTCGGACGGCAGCGTCTCCGTCGGCGTCGATCAAGAGATGAAGCTCCCCGCTCTCAAGTTCGGAGACGGGCTCACTTCGGGGAAGCTCGCCTTGCCGTTGCCCCCACCGACCGACGAGGTCGAGGTCGGGACCGTGCGCACTCCCGTGTTGCCGGCCTCCGGCGATCCCATCGTGGCCGGCGGGAGCGCGCGCTCGAACGGCGTCGAGCTCACGATCGAGGACGGAGCCGTCGTCGACTTCGATACGCTCGTCTACCAGACGGATGACGAGCAGGCTTTCCGCGCGGCCCCCCTGCTCCCCGAGGACGCGCCGGACGGCTTCGATCAGGGCTTCGGCTTCGACCTCTACTTCGCGCTCGCGCCGCTCGAGACCGAATTTTGCCCGCCAGCCGGGCTCTCCGTACCGAACCTCGCGGAGCTCGAACCTGGGGCGGAGGTCGAGTTCTTCATCCAGGGGCTCGAGGTGGACGAGCGCCACGCGCCCTACGCCGGCTTCGCCCCGGTCGCCGAAGGCCGCGTGAGCGACGACGGGACGACGATCGCGATCGAGAGCGGAGGACTTTCCGCGCTGTCTCTGATCGCGATCCGCGAAAAGCGATGACGCCCCGCCCTGCCGCGCTTTTCGGAGCCCTCCTGCTCGCGGCCTGTGGCACGAACCGCCCGGAGATCCCGCCCGAGCTGCTCCAATCAGCCGGCTGCGACAGCAGCAACTACCCCGCCGGCCCCTTCGGAACCGAGCCTGGAACGGTGGCGCAGAATTTTTGTTTCGAGGGCGTCCGCGCACCGAACCCGGAGCGCGCCGGCGAGCAGGTCGAGAACCTCGAGGAGCTCTCGTTCGGAAACTTCTACGACCCGACGGGGAGCCGCTACGAGCTCATCCTGGTCAACAGCGCCGCCATCTGGTGCTCGGCTTGCCAGGTCGAGCATCAAACACTGCCTGAGCACGCGAGCGAGCTCGGTGACGAGGGGCTCGTGATCGTGAGCGCGCTCTTTCAGGACGCCAAACGGAACCCCGCGACGACGGATGACCTGCTAGCCTGGATCGAGACCTTCGAACCCAACTTCCCGATGGTGCTCGATCCCGACTACCAGCTCGGTGCTTACGCTTCGGCGGAGACGGCGCCGCTCAACCTGGTGATCGACGCGCGCAACATGCAGATCTTGCAGAAATTCATCGGGGACCAGGCGAGCGTGCTGTGGCCCTACCTCGAAAACGAGCTCGCCGAGCGCCGCTGAATGCCGGATTCGCTCGTCGGGCCCTGGTGCTCGCGAGCTTGCTCTCGTCCGCCGCGAGCGCCGTCGAGGTCGAGGTTGCCGGCGAGCCCGCGACGCTCGACGTAACGCTCGCGACCAGCGTGATTCGCGGCTTCGACAACCGCGATTTTCGCCTGAATCAAGTCCCCACGCTCGCCAACGACGACTACGGCGTCCTCTTCGATCGGCTGAATCTACAGGCCACGAGCGGCGCGTTGCAGCTCGGGCTGCGCCTCGATCACGCCTGGTTCTACACTTCTCCGGATCCCACGGCGATCGCCCTCGAGCTCGAAGAGGCACGGCGCGACGCGGAGGGTGGCCCCGCGGATCCAGCGTTCTTTCGTCGAAAAGTCGACGAGGCCGGCGTCGAGCTCAGCAATCGCTACATCAACTGGCTCTACCCGGCGAAGTACTACGTCGCGTACACGACGCGCTCGCTCGAGCTCAGCGTGGGTGACGCGTACGCGGAGCTCGGTCGCGGGCTCGTGCTCAGCCTCCGCAAGCAGGACGAGCTCGCGAGCGACACCACGCTGCGCGGCGTGCGCGCGACGCTGCGGCTCTCGAGCGGACCGCTGAAGCTCCGCTTGACGGGGCTCGGCGGGAGCGCCAACCCGCTGCGCATCGACGAGGCGAGCGGGCGCTACCTCGGGACCGACGCGAGCGTGCGTCCCAGCTTCGTTGCGCTGACCGAAGCCGGCATGCCGACCGCGATCGAAACGGACTTCGTCGCCGAGGGCAAGGACTGCCGGAGCTCCGGCACCTGCAGCTACGCCCCCGACCGCCTCGTCGCCGGCCAGATCGAGGCGCGCGGCAAGGGCTTCGTGCTCGCGACGCAAGCGTCGTTGCTCGTGCGCCAGTTGGCGCTGTCGAACGACGTGGTCAGAACCTCGCGCGACACGCTGACCGCGAGCCAGTCGCTCGAGCTCTTGCGCGTCGGGGGAGTAGGTTCGCTCTACGTCGAGGGCGCGCTGCAGAAGCTCGACCACCCCGATCGCGACGAGACCGGCGTGTCGAACCCCGAGCTCGATCCGGGACACGCTCTCTACGTCTCCGCTTCCGTCGACGCGCGGCCACTCCACTTCGCGCTCGAGGCCAAGCACTACCGGCGCTTCTTTCCCTTGCTCGCGAACGTGAGCACCGCCCGGGCGCGCGAATTTGCGCTGCTCGCCTACAGCGCTCCGCCGACTACCGAAGCGCTCGAGAACGACACCGAGTTCGAGGGATTCAACACGTGCACCACCGGCGGACGCCTGAAGGGCGACGCGCGCGCGTCGAAGGCGGTCGAGCTCTTCGCCTGGTTCGGGCACTATCGAACCTGGGCAGAGTCCGCGACGAACGACGCCTGCCTCGTGGAGGAGGCGCTCGAGAACCGCGTGTTCGACGTAGCGATCGGCGGCGATCTCGCGACGGAAGAGCGCGACCGGCACGCGTTGCTCGAGCTCGGAGGCCGGCTCGACCGGAGCGCCGAGCCGCTGGCTGCGCCGGGCGAAAGCGAGGCGTCGCGCCTCTACTACTACGAGCTCCGCGCGCGTTACGTCCTCGGTGCAGCGCTCGGCGGCCCCTTCAACCTGGACATCGAGGGCTTCCATCGTCGTCGCTATCAGCGCGTGGGCGGTCCGGAAGATCCCTGGTTCGAAGGCAGACAAGTCGTGGCGCTGACCTGGGCGCCACGCTGGTCCTTTGCGTTCGGAACGGAGTACGACACGAGCGGGCTCGTGCCGAGCACGTATTTCAACGGTGAAGTGACGTTTCGCCCCACCCCGGACTGGAGCGCCAGCGCCTTCGTGGGTCAGCGTGCCGGAGCGCTACGTTGCGTCGGTGGAGTGTGCCGAGTGTTCCCGCCGTTCGAAGGCGCGAGGCTCGACGTCACACTCCGCTATTGAGTCGAACGCCACGACGCTGAACGGAGCGCATCGGCTCGTTTCTCGGCTCGCGCTACGACGCTACTCCCGCGACGAGGAGCCGATTGCCACGCAGAGAGCCGTCGCGCCTCGTGACCGCGCGCCGCGAGAAAACTTACGAGCTTGGCAGGCGTTCGACGAATCTTAGGTTCGTACGGCGATGGGCCCTGAGGGCAGAATCGGTGTCGTCGAGCTCGGAGTCAGCCTCCTCGTCGCGAGCTCCGCGATAGGCTGTTCGGGAGGCGCAGATTCACCAACGAGCACGGACGACGCGCTCGAGAGAGACGTGCCTCGCGACTGGGTCGGTTACGACTTCGGCCTCGCGCCGCCGCGCCTCGCGCGAAGCGGCCACGCCGGACAACCGATCGCGCCGGACGGCCTCACGCTCGATCCACTCGTCGTCGAAGGAGCCGACGGCGACGCCCCCTCCGACACCGAGCCGCTCTCGGGCGTCTCCGCGATGGGCCCCGACGGCTCTCTGTACGAGCTCTTGGCTTCCCGCGAGGAGCTCGAGCTCGTCGCGAAGGCCTTGCGCGCGAGCGGGTCGGACGGCGCGTCGATTTCGGCTCCGCAAAACCGATCGAAGGGCTGGTCCGGCGGCGCCGACAACCGCGTGTATTGGCCGAACTCGACGGGCCAATCCGATTGGCCGCGCGACACGATCGGCGTCGTCTCTCCCACCGACTTCGCGTGGTGCACCGGCACGCTGATCGACGACCGCCTGGTCCTGACGGCCGCGCATTGTCTCTGGGACGGCTACGGGAACTGGCTCGATCTCAAGTTCCGCGCGGGCCAAGACTCCGAGGACCAACCGTACACACAGCGCACACACGTCTGGAAGTACTGGCCGCGCGAGTTCGCGATCAACGAGTGCCACAACTGGCGCCGCACCGGCTTCCGCGCCGTTTGCACCAAATGGGACTGGGCGGTGCTCGAGCTCGACGCTCCGCCAACGGACGTGAACGGCGTACCCGCTGGCTACATGGGCTTCCGCTACAGCGTGGACGACGACCGAGTCCGGGGTTGGGTGAAGTACAACTCCGGCTACGGAGCGTGCAACAACCCGGCGGCGTTCGGTGACTGCGCGGAGCTCGGCGGAGACAACATCCTGCTCGACAACCTCGCCCCCTGCGAAAATGGGAAGTTCTCGAACGCCTACCAGGGGACGAACCACAACCTGGATCAAGGCTGCGACACCTCGGGTGGTCACAGCGGGGGCCCGCTCTACACGTGGTCCCCGGGTGACGCGGGCCCGTACGTGGCGGGCGTCTATTCGGCGGAAACCTGCCGCGGCTCGGACTGCGGAACGCGGACCCCGAATCGCTTTCTCCGCATCTATCCCATGCTGGGCGATCTGCTCGCGTACTACAGGTCGGCGACGCCATGACGCAGGCATCGGTGCCGCGATTCGCCGGCGCGGGGCTCCTCTCGATAGCGCTCGCGCTCGCGAGCTGCAGCGGACCCGCCGAGGCCAGCAGCACGTGCACGGACCTCGCCACGCTCTCGAGCGCCATCCACAACGGCTCGCGCACGCAGAAGTTCCTCGAGCTCGAGCAGCAAGAGCTCGACGCCGTCGTCTTCGTGCAGGCGCAGCAGAAGCAGCACCAGGTGAGCTGCTCCGGCGTCTTGGTCGACCCTTTCTGGGTCATGACGGCCAAGCACTGCTTGCTCGACGGCGCTCGCATGTGGGTGCGCAACGCGAACGGCAAACCCGTCACCGTCGCCTACTCCGTCGCGCACCCGTCCGCCGACGTGGCGCTGCTGTCGCTCGAGACCCCGATCGCGGGTGCCCTGCCCTTCCGCTTCGGCACCGAAAACGCCGGGGATTACCTCAGATCCAAGGCCGAGGTCGCGGGGTTCGGCTTCGATGCAGAAGGCGTGATGGGAAAGCTCGCCTTCCAGGTGGTCACGCTGATCGAGACGTCGGCGGGCCTCGTCACCGTGACCGGTGATCGTTCGGGCGCCTGCTTCGGCGACTCGGGCGCGCCGCTGATCTCGCGCGCTCCGGACGGACGCGCGGTCGTGCTCGGAACCCTCTCGGGTGGAGCCCCGTCGTGCACCGGCATCGATCAATACGTGCGAGCCGATAGCGTGGCGGGTTGGATGCAGACCTATTTCGTCCCGGCCGCCGCGGGGGAAATAGCGGGCTGCGCCGAGCTCCGCGACGCGAGTCGGTGCTACGGTCCCGTGGCCGCGTTCTGCGATCGGGGCGTCCTCTCGAGCGAACGCTGTGAAGCCCCCGAAACCTGCGGCTACGACGCCGAGCTCGGACGCTTCGGTTGCACGAACGACGACCCCTGCGAGGGCATCGACGCGTTCGGCGTGTGCCAGGACAACGGCGTCGTTCGCTGCGACGCCGGGAAGCTCGTGCGGACCGAGTGCGACTGCAATCAGGCCTGCGCCGTCAGCGGCGCCACGGGCTTCGCCGAGTGCGGCGATAAAAACTGATTCAATGAGGCCAGCAGCCGGTCTGCGAGGAGACGAGCAGCGGGCTTTGTTGGGAGTTCGAGTTCGCGCCGAGGCAGATGCCGGGCGAGTCCGTGTCAGCCCCCACGTAACAGAGCATCGGAAGGCCACCGGGCGTCTCCGGACAACCGCCCCCCTCGCACAAGCCGTTCACGGCGGTGTCGCACGAGCACGGAATCGAGAGATCGACGCAGTAGCGTTCGCCGGTGAACGACGAGCCGTAGCAGAGCCCCGTGTCGGTGCAGTCCCCGTCGCTGACGCAGGGCTCGCACGGAGCACCCGTGCCGTGACAGGCGCCGAAGCGGTGCGAGCACGTCGGGACGCCGAGCTCGCTGTCCCAGACGTCGCAGCTCGTGGCAGAGCCCCAAGGGCAGCCGCCACTCACGCCGGGGTCGCAAGTTTGTGTGCAGATCTTTTCGCCGCTCGCGTCACGCGCGCAGACGAGTCCCTGCGCGCCGCCGCAATCCGCGTCCGTCTCACACGAGGCGCAGAAGCGCCGTCGAACGCAGATCGAGTGCTCCGGTCCGAGGCGTCCGCATTCGTACTTCCGACCATCGCCGATCGAGCTCGCCGGTACGCAATTCGGGTCCTCCGCGTCGCCCGTGATGCCGCACGCGGCCTCGCACGGGGTCACGCTCACCCGATCGCAGAAGAAACCGGTCGGACACTCGCTGTCCTCGGCGCAGCCCTTGGTGCAATAAGAGTCGAGATCACCGACGCCGGCGCCGACGCACTCGTAGCCCCCTTCGCTGTCACATTCGGTCGTGGTCGGACAGCTCGTGTAGAAGCCGCCGACCGGAGGCGCGTCCTCGCTCGGCGAGCAATACTTCTCGCCGGGTTCACCCGAGGCGACTTCCGCACAAAGGCCCACGCCCGCGCAGTCGAAGTGGGTCTGGCACGAGTAAAGACAGCTCCCTCCGACGCAACGAAACCCACTCGCAACGTCGCAAGCCGCGTCGCTCGCACAGCTCGTGTATCGCCCGCCGGGTGCGCTTCCACCACCCGGGGGGGCCCGGCAATCTGCGCCGTTACAGGCGTCGGGGCAGCCGTCCCCCACGCACGGCTCGCTCTCGCAGCCAAGGAGCGTAAAAGTCAGGCTCGCCGCGAGCGCAGCCGCCGCTGTCAGGCAAAGCTTCCGCATCGGGTCCGTTCATAACATGCTAAACTCGGCCGCACGATGACGGCAAACGCCCGCCTTCTCGGTCTCGCTCTCGTCCTCGCGGTCTCCCAGACCGGTTGTGAGAGTGAACCGCTGGAGGTGCCTCCGGCGACCGAAGCGCCCTCCGGCGACGAGCCCATCGACCCGGGCCAGGACTTCGCTGCCATCGAATACCCGGAGGGGCCCTACGGGAACCGGGAAGGCGCCATCATCCCGAACCTCCAGTTCTTGGGTTGGCGCGAGCCGGCGGCTGCCGCCTACGACCCGGCGGAGTTCGAGACGGTCCGTCTCTCCGATTTTTACAACCCGGACGGCAGGCGCGGAAACACGAAGGTCCTACTCCTGAACGCCTCGGCCATCTGGTGCAGCGTCTGTCGCTCCGAGATGCGCCACTTCCAGCAGAACGACCTCTATCGTCAGTACAAGGAGCGCGGGCTCGAGATCGTGGGGATCCTCTTCGAGGACAACAACTACAACCCGGCCAAGCCGGAAGACCTGGTTGCCTGGGGCTCACCTCGCAACTTCGACATCCAGTTTCCCCTGGTGCTCGATCCGGGGTTCAAGATCGGCGCCTTCTTCATCTCGGACGCGACGCCGCTCAACCTCTTGGTCGACGCCGAGACGATGCAGATCATCGACGCGACCATGGGCTACGACCCGTCGGCGGACTCGAGCTACTGGCGCCTGATCGACACGCTGCTCGACTAGGCTCGCTCTCACTCGTCTCGATGAATCTCCGACCTCTCGCGGCCGCACTCCTCTCGTTCGCCGTATCGGCGTGTGGGCAGCCGGAAGCGCGCACCGCACAACCCGAGACGACCACAGCAGCCACCCCGCCGGATTTCGAGCTCGCGACCCTGAGCGGCGATACGGTTCGGCTGAGCGATCATCTCGGCCGCGACGTGATCCTGATCGATTTCTGGGCAACCTTCTGCAAGCCGTGCCTGCGCGCGATGCCCCAGCTCGACGCCCTCTACGAAAAGTACCGGGAGCGCGGCTTCGTCGTGCTCGGCGTCTCCATCGATTCTCCGAACGAGCTCGACGAGGTGCGCGCCACGGCGAGCCGGCTCGAAATCGACTTCCCCATCTTGCTCGATCAGGAGACGCGAGTGGTCTCGCTGTACAACCCCAAGACCAGCGCTCCCTATAGCGTGCTCATCGGGCGCGACGGCCGCGTGATCCGCAAGCAAGAAGGCTACACGACGGGCGACGAAGCCGCGGTCGAAGCCGACATCGTCGGCGCCCTCCAACGCTGACTTTCGTCGCTTCATCGCCTACTTGGAGCCGGTCGAGATGAACCTCGCGTGCGAGCGCGTATCCATCTCGACCAGACTCACCACACCTTACTCTGCGAAGCGCAGATTATCGAGCCGGACCCTATCAGGAGCGTCCGAAGCGAGGTTCACCGCGAGGTGAACCTGCGCGTCAGCGTAGTTGCCCGCGAGAGCGGCCACCGCGGGAGCGGTCAGCGAGAAGGAAGCCGTGCTGAAGGCACCTCGCGTGAGCGGGGTGAGCTCCACCTGACCAATGTACTCGTGGACGAGGCCCGCGCTCGGGACCGAGATGTACGCCTGAACCGCGCCTGCGTACCCCGACTCCGGCTGAGCCTCCGGTACGAAAACGTCGACCAGCAGCGTATTGCCGAGGTCCGGGAAATCGCTCTTCGCGAACTGCACGGAGGAGAGCTCGGTATACCCCCCGAAGTCGACGCGCATCGAGGCGAAGCCTTCGGTGAACAGCTCCGTATCGACGCTCAGCGTGCCCTGCGAGGCAATCCACTCGCCGACGTCCTCGAACGCAGTAAGCAGCGGGAACGGAGTGAGGTCCGCGAGTTTCCACGGCGCATTCAGGGCGCCTGGCTTGTTCGAGGTGTCACTCACGTGATCCTCGGTAGCGCGGTAGAACTGGCACTCGTCGCGAACGATCTGCCCGCGATGATACGTGACTTCCACGACGGAGCTGCTGTCTTCCCAAGCCCGGATGGGCTCGACCCCTTCGCCGACGCCACCTTGCACCGAATAGCTCTTCCAGGGCACGACCAGCGTACAATCAGGCACCAAGAAGGAGAAATCGTCGAGGCGAAACGTGTAGAGAGCGCCGTTACCGAGCTCGCCGTTCGCGCCTCCGAGCTTCTCGAAGAGAGCGCCCACGACCATGTCAGGCGTCACGAGCGATCGCGATCGCCTCGTCGATCGGGTGATTTTCAGTCATCGGATCGGTTTTGAATGGGCTCACGAAGCAGGGGACGTAGTCGGCCCTCCACATGCAGCGCGAGAATCGTTCGCTAGTCGCGTAGGCACGCTCCAAAAGGAATGCGTGCCGGATCGCGTGCTGTTCCGGCTCCGTACAACCCGGAAAGTACGTATTTCCGAGGATCGGTTGCGCTACCGTCTCCGTTACTGGCGTGTCCGATGACTCCGCCGAAGAGCACGCCGCGCACACTCCACACACACCCGTCCCTAATAGGCACTTGATGACCCAATCAAAACGCATGAACCACCGCCCTTGTTGAATGCCCGAGTTCCTCGCTACCGGAGCGCGTTGGATTTTGCAATTCAAAAAACCCGACACACAGTCGTCACCCAGAGCGGTGATGTTGCGCCTCCGTGAAAAGCGCACGAGCCAGCGCCGCGAGGTCGGACATCATTCGTCACACCGTGCTCGATGCCCTCCGACGGCCTAGCTTCGAGTCGCCCGAACGAGCGCTGCGCGAGGAAGCTCACCCTCCCGAGTGGAGTAGCGGACCTGCTCAGCACTCCCGTGTCGGTCCCGGGCCACTTGATTGAAGCAGAATTCAATCGGGCGCCGACGAACGCTCTGGTCCACCGGTGAGAGCTCCGCCCGAGCGCGGACATCTGGTCGCCCAACTCACGGGCTCGAGCCAATCTCCGCGGAGCACCGCGCTTGCCCGTCGAAACTTGCGCAGGCAAGCCGATCACCCGCTCGACTCGGCCGCCGCTACGCGCTTTGATGGCGCGGAGCCGCTCGATTTAGCTGCGCTCGCTCTTTTGAGGCGCGTCAGACGCCTAGAACTTGACCGGACCCACAGGAGCGGTTCACCTCAGGTGAGCGCGCCGCCAACCGAGAGGCCTGATTCACCGTTCTTCGCCGCGACGAACACGCCGAAAACGCGGTACCTCGCCCATTCACGTGCGCGGGTCACCCGCTCTGCATGATGGGAGCCGGCGGTGGTGAGCGCTCAACCACCGAGGGCGCGCTGGAGCGCGGCCTTCAAGTTCGCCTGACCCTCCTTGAGGATCGGGTTACCGACCGGCTTGCCCCCGAAGGGGAAGTATTCGACGAACACTCCGGTGCCGCTGTAGACGAAGATGTCGTCGCGCGAACCGCCGTGCTGGTCCCAGGCGCGCACCTGCTTCGTGTCCTGAAAGACCGGGTAGCTGCAGAGCTCGTAGAGGAGCTGCGGGTTGCCGTCGTCCGCGTCGTTGATGGCGCAAAACTCGATCTTCATACCTTCGTCGCGCCACTCCTCGAGGAGAGGGTCGAGCGCGGAGGCGATGCCCTGGCAAGTATTGCAGCCGCCCGCCAAGAGCGCGACGAGCATGGCCGATCCCTCGAATGCCTCGAGGCCGTAGAGCTCGCCGTGACGCTCGCTCATGGGCTGGACGTCTTCGAGCTTCCAGGACGGCGCGTCTCCCAGCGGCTCATCGACCGCCGGCGGGCCTCCGCAACCCACGAGCGTTACCGAACCGGCGCCGATGAGGAAGTCACGGCGCCGCACGCGCGAAAGCAGGGAAGGAGGATGAACGAGAGCCATGGCGCGCAAAAGGTAGCGTACGAAGCGAGCGCTCACCAGGAAGGTCGGCTCTGACGATCCGCGGTGTCCCATTCGACCGCGTTCGATAAGCGGACACATCAATTCGATAAGGGACACCATGAAGGACTGCGAATGCGAAGAACGCACTCTCCTTTCGACCGCGACAGCCTCGTCATGGTGCCGCGCTGTTGGACCGCGACAGCTTCGTCATGGTGCGACTCCCGCGCTGACGGACCACGACAGTTTCGTCATGGTGTGCGAAACTCGATGTTTCCGAGCGTTTTTTGAAGTTCCGCGCAATCCGAGAAGAGTTCAAAGGCAGAGCGCCGAACGGAGTCGAACCGGCTCTCGAGAGAAGTGCGTGACTGTCCCTTCGTGACCCACCTCACAAGGTGGGCAACAGTGTGCTGACCGGGCGTTCGTTCCGTGTTTCGAGTCATGAACTCCGTGAATGAAGTTTGGCCGAACGTCGTCGAAGGGGCGATCATCTGCGCTTGCTTGGGTCCGGTCAGGGAGCAAATCCCGCGAGATTTTGAGGGTTCCGTTTGCGCGAAAGTTCGGGTTAGACTCGGACCTCCGCGTGTTTTGAAGAGTCGTAGCTTGCGCCGGCGCGGCGCAACGGGAGCCTACCGAAGCCATGCCTGAGGTCGATTCCCGCGCAGATTACCGTTAAGGAGAGCTTTCCCAATGAAGAAGAGTTTTCGCTTGAGTCCGATTTCCGCAGTGTTCGCCACCGCCCTCGCAGCGTCCGCCGTCGCGGGCTGTGGTGAGGACGGTCTTCCCGGAAACCCCGCCGGTGATCTGTGCTGCACCGAGTTCAGCGTCGGCGCGGACATGACCGGCGTCGACTGGGGTCTGGATGCCTCCGCGAACGCCAAGGTCTCGGCGCTGGCTCAAGCGTCGGCGGACATGTCGGTCGTCGCTTCCGGGTCCTTGGACGACATGACCATCGCCTGCCAGAACATCGCGCTCGACCTGGGTGCGGATCCCGACGACGCGAGCGTCAAGGGCAAGACGGGCAAGGCCGGCATGCAGGCCTGGTGTGCGCTCGCCGTGACGAGCATCAAGGCGAGCTTCGGTGCAAGCGGCGAGATCAAGGGTTCCTTCGCGGTCGACTTCGAGCCGCCGAAGTGCACGGCCTCGGTCTCGGCTACGGCCAATTGTCAGGCGAGCTGCAGCGGCAGCGCGTCCTGTGACCTCGACGCGCACCCCCCGAAGTGCGAGGGCGGCAAGCTCTCCGTCGAGTGCAGCGGCTCCTGCAAGGCGAGCGCGGAGACTCCCTCGGTCAAGTGCGAAGGTTCCTGCTCGGGCTCGTGCTCGGGTAGCTGCACCGCCGAAGCGGGCGCGTCGGTCACCTGCCAGGGCAAGTGCGACGGCACCTGCAAGGGCGCGGCCGAGGGCGGCACCGGCACCGGCATCAAGGCCGACGGCACCTGCGACGGCCAGTGCGAAGGCACCTGCGAGATGGCGGCGGACGCCAAGGTCGAGTGCGAAGGCAGCTGCACGGGTAGCTGCGAAGGCACCTGCGAAGCGAAGCCCGGTGGCTTGAAGGCCGAGTGCGACGGCGAGTGCATGGGTGAAGCCAGCGCGCCGAAGTGCGAGGGCGGCGAGCTCAAGCTCGAGTGCTCCGCGGACGTGGACTGCAACGCGAACTGCGAAGCGAGCGCGAGCGCGAAGGCGGAGTGCACCCCGCCGTCCGTCAGCGTCGCGTTCGAGGCGAGCGGCAGCGTGAACGTCGAGGCGCAGGCCAAGATCGACGCCGCGGTGGCGTCGCTCAAGGCGAACCTCCCGAACCTCCTCGTCGTGCTCGAGGCCCGCGGCAAGGCGTTCACGGGCAGCATCGAAGCCGTCGCGGACGCCGGCGTCAGCATCAGCGGCGACATCGCCGGTGGTGACGCGAGCCTCAAGGCGGTCGCTTGCGTGACCGCGATGGGCGCGACCGTGGCCGCCGCGGTCGACAACTTCGGCGCTTCGCTGAAGGCCGCTGGCGACATCAAGGGCGCCGTCGGCTTCTAAGACCGTCGAGGTCCAGAAACGTGGAACGCCGGCTCGCAAGGGCCGGCGTTTCGCTTTTGTGGCACGTCCGGGGAGCGTTCTCGATTTGACAATCGGCCCGTGAGGTCCTACGCCCCGAGCGCCATGACCGAGCCCGTGTTCAAGAGTCGCGAGATAGGCCCCGACGACCCCGTCCCCGAGACAAAGAACGTCGTGCTCGTCATGAGCGGCAAGGGCGGCGTGGGCAAGAGCACCGTCGCGACGAACCTCGCGCTCGCGCTCAAGCAGCGCGGCGCGAAGGTCGGGCTCCTCGACGCTGACATCTACGGTCCCAGCATCCCCACCATGCTCGGGATCACGGGCCAGCCGCTCTCGAACGGGCAGCAGATCGTCCCGCTCGAGCGCTACGGGCTCAAGCTGATGAGCATCGGGTTCTTGCTCGAGGATCCCAAGAGCGCCGTCGTCTGGCGCGGACCGATGCTGCACGGCGCGTTGATGCAGTTCCTCAAGGACGTGGCGTGGGGCCCGCTGGATTTCCTCTTGTTGGATCTCCCGCCCGGCACCGGCGACGTCGCGCTCACGCTTTCACAGAAGGTGCGGAGCAACGGCGCGGTCATCGTCACGACTCCGCAAGAGGTCGCGCTGCAGGACGTCTACAAGTCCGTCTCGATGTGCCAGAAGGTCGGCATCCCGATCGTCGGCGTCGTCGAGAACGAGAGCTACTTCATCTGCGATGGTTGCACCACGCGCCACGAGCTCTTCGGTAGCGGCGGCGGTCAGAAGATCGCAGACTTCGCCGGCGCGCCGTTGCTCGGTCAGATCCCGCTGCATCCCAAGGTGCGCGAGTGGGGCGACGCTGGTACACCAATCGTGGAAGCGTTGCCGAGCTCGGAGAGCGCTCAAGCGTTCCTCTCGGTCGCCGACAACCTGGTTCAGGAGCTCGCTGCCCAGGCCGGTGGCGGGGTCCTCGAAATCGACCGAAGCGGCGGGGTCAACCGCCGCTTGCCCATCGCTCGCTGAGCGGTCACGCTCCAGGCGCCCCGACCCCCCTCTCTCATTTCCGTACGATCTCTTAC
>JAEZYO010000282.1 GCA_023419055.1 Pseudomonadota bacterium
AGGTCAATCGTTGCGGTGAGAGCAGCGCGGACTCTTCGGGGTGGCAGTGTTGTTATGCGTGGCAGGACGGGGACGAATATCAGTGTCGCTGTGAGGACGCTCCCGCGGATCAGCAGGCGGCCGCCTACTGCGCGTCAGGGGCCGCCCTCGTCGAGGGCGAGGTCGTCGAACGCTGTCCGCCGACTCCACTCGACAACACCACCTACTGCGCCTTCGAAGGCGAGAGCTGCGATCCGGACTACCTCGACAAAAGGGGTCTGAGCGGTTGTTGCAAAGATCTGGCCTGCGTGAAGAACCAGCACCAGGTTCCGGTCTGCGTCGGGAAGTAGGGCAGCGTCGCCGCCCGCGTTGCGGGTAGGGACATTGACGCTTAAGGTAGAAGTCGGTGTCGACCTCGGTGGTGCCGTGTCGACGCGTTCAGACGATGTCTCTCTCGTCCCAGACCGGACGCGAGCCGGAGGGTGAGCCCGCCGCGCTCGACGGCCTGTTCGAGCACGTGCCGGTGGGGCTCGTGGTGCTCGAGCGGGGCGCCATCCGTCGCGCGAATCCTGCGTTTGCCGCGCTGCTCGGTCGGTCGCCAGAGGAGCTCGTCGGGCGAGCTCTCGAAGACGTCGTTTTCACGAGCACGCCCATGCCGCCGCTCCCGCGCACCGGGGCGCTCCAGCTCGACTGTGAGCTGCACGCGACGGATGGTCGGATCTCCCTCGTGACGTTGGGCATCACCGCGCTCCCGTCTCCTGGCCTTCACGCCGTGTGCGCCACGGACCGAACGGTGGACCGCGTGGTGGAGCGGGAGCTGTCTGCCCAGCGCGAGTTCCTGCGAACCGTCGTCGACACCGTCCCGGGCTTCGTCTTCGTCAAGGACTGGGACAGCCGGTTTCTCCTCGCCAATCGCGCGCTCGCCGAGGCGTACGGCACGACCACGGAGGACATCGTGGGAAAGGCCGACATCGACTTCAACCCGAACGCGGAAGAAATCGAGCATTTCAGCCACGACGATCGGCAGGTGATCAGGACTCGCGAGCCGAAGCTCATCCTGAGCGAGAAGGTCACCTTCGCCAGCGGTGAGATTCGCTGGCTGACCACGATCAAGGTTCCTGTCGTGGACGAGAAGGGGAACTGCTCCAGCGTGCTCGGCGTCGCGACGGACATCACGGACCTGAAGCGCTCGGAAGAAGCGCAGGCTCGGCTCAAGGAGCAGATGCTCGAGGCGCAGAAGCTCGAAAGCCTCGGGGTGCTGGCTGGCGGCATCGCCCATGACTTCAACAAATTGCTGCTCGCCATGCTCGGCAGCGCGGAGGCGGCCTTGCTCGAATTGTCGAGCGAGTCGCCGCTCCAGGGCGGGCTGCAGCGCATCCGGACCGCGGCGCTGCGAGCGGCGGAGCTCACGAACCAGCTGCTCGCCTTCACGGGGAAAGGCCATTTTACGGTCGAAACCATCGACCTGAACGCGCTCGTGCGAGACATGGCGGAGCTCCTCGAGATGACGAGCGGTCACCACGCCGAGCTCCGCTACAAGTTCCAGGACGGGCTACCCGGGGTGACGGGCGACGTCGCCCAGCTTCGCCAGGTCGTGACGAGCCTCCTCACCAACGCCGCCGACGCGATCGGGGACGCTCCGGGGATCGTGACGCTCGAGACCGGGGTCGCCCATTTCGAAACCGGCGGCTTGCACGGCCTGGACGGCCCTCTCGACGCGGGAGAGTTCGTGTTCCTGCGCATCAGCGACAGCGGGGCGGGCATGGACGAGTCCACCCTGGGTCGCATCTTCGAGCCTTTCTTCTCGACCAAGTTCACCGGCCGCGGCCTCGGCCTGGCTGCGGTTCAAGGCATCGTGAGGGGGCACCGGGGCGCCATCGTCGTGAACAGCAAGCCGGGGGAGGGGAGCGTGTTCACGGTCTATCTTCCGTCGAGCGACAAGGCGCCCCGCTCGGCGAGGGGGCTCGTCCCCGCGACCCCGGGGGGCGCTCCGAGCGCGCGGACCGTGCTCGTCATCGATGACGAGCCGCTCATCTGTTTCACCACGCGCCAGCTCCTCGAGCTCTCGGGTTACGACGTCCTGACCGCGACGAGCGGGGCCGAAGCCGTCGAGCTCTTTGGACGCGAGCCCGGGCGCGTCGAGGCGGTCTTGCTCGACTTGACCATGCCGGGCATCCCCGCCGACGAGATCCTCGCCGCGCTCAGGCGCAAGCGGCCCGACATCAAGGTGGTGCTCATGAGCGGCTACGACGAGCAGGAGATCAGGGCTCGGCTGCACAGCGCGACCATCGCCGGCTTTCTGCAGAAGCCGTTCACGATCGATCAGCTGAACGACTCGCTCACGCGCGTGCTGCCGCGATAGGGGAGCTTTCGAGCACGCCTAGAGCCACAGACGAAATGATCGAGTGCGTTGCCGCGAAGCGGCCGCGTGGGGTGAGGCCCCGCGGAATCTCCTCCTTCGAGGATCGCGAAGCGCGTCACTTCCGCGGGGCGGGGCGGCGAGTGCCCGATGACCAACACACAGAGGACACCGAACGGGTTGAAAACCGATCGGTGCTCTAGGGGTCGACCGGCAAATTCCCGTGTGCTAGCGAGCGCCTATGAGCAAGCCGATTCAGCGCAGGAATCAACGGGAAACGAATCAGGTGCTGCTGAAGCAAGCCATGCTCCGGCGCCTGCCCCGTCGCGTCTCGGCACAGGGCGAGGTGACGCTACCCGCCGTCCCGTCGCTCCTCGAGCACCACGTCCAGGCGCTGCACACGACCTTCGCTCAGCTCGGTCGTGTCTTCAGCGAAGAGGATACCGCCCGCTTGCGGAAGATCCTCGAGAAGAAGCTGACGGACGGATTCCGCGCGTCTCCGTACGCGAAGGTGGTGGTCAAGTACCAGACCGACGAGCCGCCCTCGACCCTGCTCTCGTACAACGTCTCGCTCAAGATCATGACGATCGCCGACGAGTACGATCGCTGGGTCAACACTCGGAAGCCACCGCTCTTCGGCGCGCACGCGGACTCGAAGCTCCTCGCGCTCGCGCGCTCGCTCGGGGAGCCCAAGGACGTGCCGGTGCTCGACGTGGGTGCGGGGACCGGCCGCAACGCCCTACCGCTCGCCCGCGCCGGCTTCCCGACGGACGCCATCGAGCTTGCCCCCGCGCTCGCGAAGATCCTGCGCGAGGAGATCGAAAAGGCGGGCCTCTCGGTGCGCGTCTTCGAAGGGGACGCTCTGGGAGGCGAGCTCGACGTACCGGAGAACCACTACAAGGTCGTGGTGCTGGCCGAGGTCATCGCCTCGCACATCCGCGACGTCGAGCAATGTCGGGTGCTCTTCGACGGGGCCGCGACCGCGCTCGCCCCGGGCGGCCTGCTCTTGTTCAGCGCCTTCCTTTCGAGCGACGGGTACAAGCCCGACGGCCTCGCGCGCGAGCTGTCTCAGGTCTTCTGGTGCAACCTCTTCACGCGGGCCGACATGGCAAAGGCGATGGAGGGGCTCCCTCTCGAGCTCGTTTCGGACGAGTCCACGTTCGAATTCGAGAAGGCCCACCTCGGGGCCGACGCCTGGCCGCCCACCGGCTGGTTCGAGGAGTGGAGCAACGGTCTCGATCTGTTCGACGTCCCGCTCGGAAAGGCACCCATGGAGCTCCGGTGGCTCGTCTATCGCAAGAAGTCACACGTTTCCGCGTGAGCCTGGGCGGAGCGCATCGCGCGGAAACAGGGGCTCGTCACTGTTTCGTCACCAAATTCCGGCCTTTGTGCGTCTCAGGTTGATGCCACACTCATCCTGATGGCTTGACGGGCGGGAGGCCTGTATTCTTTGCCGAGTTCGGCATGGCCAAGCACGAAGGATCTTCCGAGGAAGAGCTCGCGACGCCGGCCGAGCCAACCCGCGAGGGTGTTACGGAACGCGGCGCGGACGAGCTGCGTGAGGCCCGCGACAAGCTGCGCGTGGCGCTCGCGATTTCGAGGATGACGCTCTTCAGCTACTTCCCCGCCGCGCGTCGACCGGAGCGCGCGGAGCTCTCCTGGGACTCCTCGGCGCGCGACGTGCTGGGGACGGAGCCTCCGAGCACGCTCGCGGACTACCTCGACCTGATTCACCCCGAAGATCGCAAGCTCGTCGGTGCGCGCCTGAAGCTCGCGGTCGAGCGCAGAGCCTTCCCCGACCTCGAGCACCGCATCCTGATCAAGGGCCAGACGCGCTGGGTGCTCTCGCGCGCGGAGGTGGTCGACGATCCGGCGGGCCCGCGCTTGATCGGCGGCGTCGTCGACGTCTCGGAGCGCCGGCTGATGGAGGAGAAGCTCCGTCAGGCCCAGAAGATGGAAGCGCTGGGCGAGCTCACCGCCGGCCTCGCCCACAACTTCAACAACGCCTTGATGGCGATCCTGCCGAACCTCGAGCACGCTTCCCGGCACGCTCCGGAGGACGTCACGGGGCTCCTCACGGTGGCTCGTCACGCCGCGGAGCGGGCCGCGCGCCTGGTGCGCGAGCTCATGGTGTTCGCGGGCGGGCAGCGCTACGGCGAGCGCCGGGACGAGGCGGTGACGCTCGTCGTCCAGCGCGCCGTGGAGCTTTGCCGATCCACCTTCTCGCGCCAGATCGCCGTGGATCTCGACCTCGGCACTGAGATGCCTTTCCTTGCCATGGACGGCGCGCAGGTGGAGCACGCCGTGATGAACGTGTGCATCAACGCGCGCGACGCGCTCGAGGGGGTGAGCGGTCGCACCCCGACGCTGCGAGTCGAGGTGCGCCGAGTGCCCGCGGGCGCGGTCGAGCTCGGCCCCTCCCCGAAGGCCCACCTCGAGCACGCGCGCATCCGCGTCTCCGACAACGGCACCGGCATGAGCGAGGAGGTGCGACACCGGATCTTCGAGCCGTTCTTCACGACGAAGGACATCGGCAAGGGGACCGGGCTCGGCCTGTCGACGACCTACGCCATCGTCCGCGAGCACTCGGGCTTCATCACCTGCGAATCCAGGGAGGGGCAGGGGACGTCGTTCAGTCTGTACTTGCCGGTGGAGCGCATCGGCCGCCGTAAGGATTCGGGTGTCCTCATGTTGCCGGCGCCGAAGGGCGACGAGCTTTTGCTCGTAGTGGACGACGATCCGGTCGTGCGCGGCGTGACGGCGCGCGTGCTCGCCTCCGGTGGCTACCGCATCCTGGAAGCTTCGGACGGCTCTCAAGGTCTCTCGGTTTTCGAGCAAAAGCGCGAGAGCATCGGGCTCGTGTTGCTCGATGAGTCCATGCCCGGCATCGCGGGTCACGAGGTCCTGGCCAAAATGCTCACCCTCGAGCCGTCGGCGCGGGTCGCGATGTTCACCGGAGTGCAGCCCGCCCCCGAACAGCTAGCCGGTGCCCGCGCGGTCATCCGCAAGCCGGTGGGAGCGAACGAGCTCCTCTGGCGCGTGCGCGAGCTCTTGGACGGCGCGTAGCTCTCGGGTAGCGTATTTCCGAGACATGGCGGCGCGCACGTTCGCAATCGGCGACATCCACGGCGAGACGTCGCACCTGTTCAAGTTGCTCTCCTGCCTCCCGAAGCTCGGGCCGGAGGACACGCTGGTCTTCCTCGGAGACTACGTGGACCGCGGCCCTCGTTCGGCTCAGGTGGTCGACTACGTGCGGCAGCTGTCGAACACGATCGAGGCCAAGGTGGTCGCGCTTCGCGGCAACCACGAGGACGCCTGGCTGCGCGTGATCGATCGCGGCTGGAACGCTTTCGTCGCTCCGCCGAGCAACGGCTGTCTGGCGGCGCTCAGGTCCTATACCGGCGGCGAAGTGCCGGCCGAAGACGCGCTTCCGAACGACGACGAGGAGCGCCAGCTGCTCGAGAGCGGGAAGTTCTTTCCGCCCGACGTGGTGGAGTGGTTCCGCTCGCTGCCGTTCTGGTACGAGGACGAGCACGCCATCTACGTACACGCGGGGT
>JAEZYO010000422.1 GCA_023419055.1 Pseudomonadota bacterium
AGCTCCGCGGGGTCGTGATGTCGTTCCCGCTCCCGCTCCCTTTTGGGCGGCGATGTTTTCGCCTTGGGTTCGGGGGGCTTTGCTTTCGCCTTCCTCAATAGCGGCGCGAATGTCGCCATGGGTCCACCTCCTGTTCTCTGGTTAGCATTCTGCGTGCGTGAGCGCACCAGGAGTTCTGGGGGAGGGGACGAGGTGGCGGAACGGAAGGGGAGCTTCCAATTGGCCGGAAGGTTGCTTCTATGCCTCGGGATTGAGTGCCGGAATGAAATGGAGTGGATGTGTGCTTGGCACGAAAGCGCTCGCGAGCGTCTGTGCGCGTTCGATGGAGCTCGCGCGCGTCCATAAGGAAGGGCGTGATGTAACGAGCGCGCGGATAGGGAAGAGCGCGCGTGACGAACGGAAGAGGAAGCGCGCAAGGCGCGTTGTCACTGCCGAGGCATGGGAGTTTGTTCGAAGTGAGCGCGCTGTCATGAAAGCCCAAAGGGTGGTTTTATGTTGCGGAAGGGTGGAGAGCGGCGCTAAGAATTGTAGGAGCGTGTCTGGGAGCCGTGACAGTCGTTTGTCCCGCGCATTGATGGTGGGGCAGGTGGGTCCACGAGTTGTGGACAGACGTCCGGTCACAATTGGTCGGGAGCTAGGCGCTGCCGATCTGAACATTGCCGAGGCGAACCTTGCGGAGCTGCTGAACGTGCAGCGTCGTCGGGTTGTGGACAGACGTCTGGTCACAAGCGTTCGTGAGGACGTAGCGGGCGTCGGGGCGGAGTGTCGTCGGGTTGTGGACAGACGTCTGGTCACAAGCGTTCGGAAGGGGTCGCCATCAAGGCGACTGAGAAAGGCGGGAGTATGAGCCGTGTACCGAGACCGATTCGAGTTCCGCTGCCTGGTCTTCGCGGAAACGTGGGGCTGGGGCAGGCGGTCAAGCGCCTGACCGGTGCGTTGGGAATTCGGCCGTGCTCGAGCTGCCAGCAGCGCGCGCGCGCCATGGATCGGCGGGTGGTGTTCTCCGGTCTGAGCGGCAAGAAATAAGCCCATGAGCACGCGTGAGTCCGGGGGCCGTGGCGGGCGCGGTCTTTCTTCGAATCAGGCGGTGAAATCCGGTGTTGCCTCATCGGGTGGTGGGCCGATTTGGGTGGTCACTCCCTGCAAAGGGAGGCTCGCGTTCGTGCAGTCGACGGCGAGTCGAGTGCTGGCTCACCCCGAGGCCCGCTATTGCCTCGTCGATTATTCATGTCCTGAAAATACGGGGAGCTGGTTCGAAAAGCAGTTTCCTCGAGATGTCGCGGTCGGCCGGGCGATCGTGGAGCGTGTCGTCGATCACGGCATGTTCAACAAGTGCCGCGCCCACAATGCGGGCGCTCAACGCGCTCTGCGAGCGGGCGCCGAGTACTTGTGCTTTCTCGACGCCGACACCATCGTTCAGCCCGGTTTTTACGAGTACCTCCGCAAGCATGTGCGTCGCGACAAGTTCCTGATCGCCGGGCAGCGTGAGGACGGGTCGGACGTGCCGTCGATGACCGGTCTGCTCGTGGTGCACCGTGAAGCGTTCGAGCGAGTCGGCGGGTTCGACGAGGGCTTCGTGGGCTGGGGCGGCGAGGACATCGAGCTCCGGCTGCGGCTATTTCTGCTCGGTGGCGTCGGTTTCGACGACGTGCCGCTCTCTCTGGTTCGGCCGATCCCGCACGGGAACGATCTGCGGACCAAGTTCTACGCGGAGTCGAGCATCGCGGCCTCGAACAACGCGAACATGCAGCGGATCCACCAGAAGCTCCGCACGGAGTGGCGCGGGCGCATGGTGCGGGATCTCCAGGACGCCGAGCGGCTCTGGTATCGGCACTCGAGCGGCGCCACGAACGAGTACGTCGACGATTATTTCGACGACCGAGACGACTACTTCGACGACCGAGAAGAAGCCGAGGTGCCCCAGCGTCCCGCGCCGGTCGTGCGCGCCCCCATCCCGCCCACTTCATCGCGCCGTCTGGCTGCCGCGGCTGCTCGGCTGCGCGGCTACGCGAGGGAGTCGTCATGAGCCGGCCGCTCGTCAGTTGTCTGTGCGTGACCGAGTCGCGCGCGGAGTTCATGCCCTGGTTGCTCTGGGGCTTCGATCGCCAGACTTATCGGGAGCGGGAGCTCGTCATCGTCGACAGCTCCGAGCAGCCGTTCAAGTGCGATCGTCCCGATGTTCGAGTGGTCCGGGCGCCTGTCGGGACGAACGTCCCGGCGAAGCGGAACCTAGCTCTGGACGCCGCGCGTGGGTCGATCGTGGCCTGGTTCGACGACGATGATTGGCAGCACCCGGAGCGGCTCGAGCGTCTGGTCGCCCTGCTGCGCGACGAAGCGCCGTTCGCGGGGAGCTCGCGCTCGTGGTTCGTGGACCTGCACAGCGATGGCTGCCAGCCGTACTCCGGGCATCGCAGCATCATCTTCAACGGAGCCGGTTTCCGCGCTGATTTGGCGCGCGCCATCCGCTTCGACGAGCGGATCCGCAAGGCGAGCGACACGGTTTGGATGCGCGAGTTCCGAACTCGGCACAAAGCCAAGGGTGAGCTCCTCGCGCGCGACGCGATCTTGACGCTCTGGCTTTGCCATGACGCGAACATCAGCAATCCGAGAACTCGCCGCCGCTTCACCTCCACGCTCGACGATTTGAAGGCCAGCCTGGGCCCGGCCTGGCTGGGCACGGAGGAGCAACTGAGTGAGCTGCGGGAGCGCTTGCCCTCGCCGGTCGAAGCGCTCGCGCCCTGGGTGCGTTCGCAGTCGGGCCGCATCGCGGAGTCGAACGACGCCCCCCGTCACGCTCATGGCTTGCGCGGCCGGGCGCAGCGTCTTTACGGGCGACTCGGCACCTCCGTGTTTCAGGCGGAAGCCGAGGCGGACGAGGCTCCTCGACCCATCGAGCGACCTCGGCGTACCGGGCAACGATCGCTCGCCCGCGGGGCCGCCACGCGCGTGCCTGCGCGCAAGGCGCCCGCTGAAGCGCCTCAGCCGGCACCAAGCGCCTCGAAACGGGCGGAGGCTTCGAGGGCAAAGCCCGAGATCCCGGCGTCGGACGTCAGCCTGGTCATCCGGGCCACGGCCGAAGACGCAGCGGATTTGGACGTGTTCGTGCGCCACCTGCAGGTTCAGGCTCGGCATCCCTGGGTCGAGCGCCTCGTGGTCGTCGAGCCCGGCGCCGAGCCTGCTCGGGCCGAAGCCTTGCACGCGACCCTGGAACGGCTGGTGAGCGCGGGCACCGTCGACCGCGTCCTCAGCGGCGCGTTGCCCTCGCTCGGTGAAGCGGGCGCTCGCTTCTTGCGGGAGCCGCGTGAAGCAGCGCTGCCGGTCCGAACCGCGACGGAGTTGTGGGGGCTCGCTGAGGCTCGCTCCGACCACGTGCTGCTCACCGGAACGCGCGTGCTCTTCTATTCGAGCGCCGGTAGCTGGATCGCCGACGCGCTCTCCCGCATGCGGCTGGATCCGAAGCTCTGGCTCATGACCACGCACGCTGGACCCCCCTGCGGTGCGGTGGGCAGCCTGCGCAGCCTCTCGCGTGAAGAGATGGGACAGATGAGCTGGGATCGCCGGCTCGGCGTGTGGCGCTCGCGGCGAGCGCTCCCCGAGTACTTCCTGGTCGATCGCACGAAGCTCACCGGTGCTTTGCCGGCGGCGGACCCCGCTCCCGCCTCTTTGGGTGATTGGATCACGCTCGCGTTGCGCGAGTCCGGGGCTCAGCGCGGTAGCCTGGACGGGCAAAGGAGCTGGGCCGTGCACGCTCGCGGAGCGCTACCGCACTCGGAGTGGCCGGAGCGGTTCACACGTCTGCTCGAAAGGGGCGTGTTCCCTGCGTGCCAGCGCGGCAAGTTCGAGCTGAACCTCGGTGATTCGGGGCTCGAATACGCGTGGAGGCGGCTCGCCGAAAGCGAAGCGCCGAGCCGCCGCGCGTCGGGCGTCTAGCCTCTCGAGAGGCGCTCTTCGATCAGCGAACGTTCGTTCGAGCGTCGCGCGGAGCGCGGCTCCATTCGCTCGAGCTCGCGCGCCACCGAGAAAGGCGCCCGTTCATCACGCTTCAGAGTGGAGAGTGGGGTGATGCCTGCGCTCTCGCGCGCGGTTTCGACATCACTCATAGGTATTCTTTCAAGCTTCGCCGATCAGGCTCAATTCGTGCCTTCGAATCAGCGTGTCTGATTTTTCGAAGCGACAAATTAAATCTGCGAGCGGCGGGTAAAATTTCGTGGCCAGTTGGCACTGATCGATCTACTTTCAGTCCCTGAGGGCCGGGTGAGGTCCGAAGACGTGTGTCGCATCACTTCTTAGCTCGAGCCTTCAGGTGACATGCTCGAGCTCGTAGCGCCGAGTGGCTCGAGTCGAGGTCGGCGCTCGCAAGGGGGCACTTAAAGTTGGGCACGCTGGGAACAAGCACGAAGTTCGAAACGTTCCACTAAGAACTCGCAAGGGGCGCGGGCAATCAACGACGGCGAAGGCAAGGGATGGTATTCGCATGGTTCAGGTAAGTTACCCGGGTGTTTACGTTCAAGAGGTTCCGTCGGGCGTTCGCACGATCACCGGCGTCTCCACGTCGATCGCTGCCTTCGTCGGCATGGCGAGCAACGGCCCGATGTTCGTACCGACCACGGTGCTGGGCTTCACCGACTACACGCGCATCTTCTCGGCGAGCACCGCGCTCGGTGAGATGACCGATCAGGTCCGCCAGTTCTTCCTGAACGGCGGGCAGCAGGCGGTGATCGTCCGAGTCGCCAAGGGGGCGGGCAACGCGGCAATTCAGCTGTTCGATTCCGAGGGCGGCGCACCGGTGCTCACGCTCCAGGCTCGCGCACAGGGGCTCGCCGGCAACGCGCTTCGGGCGAGCGTCGACTACAACACCGCGTACCCCGAGCGGACCTTCAATCTCACCGTTTATCAGGAGCTCGTGGACGCCGGCGGCAACACGCGCATCGGTCCTGCGGAGACGTTCTCGAACGTATCCGTGGATGAAAGTGATCCCCGCTACGTGAAGCGCGTGGTCGAGGAGGAGTCGCAGTTCGTCGGTTCGGTCACGGTGAACGCCGGGTCCTTCGTCGAGTCCTTCTCGGCGTCAGCCGTTTTCGCGGAGGGGGCGAACGCTGCGACCGCGCAAGCCGCGTTTGCTGCGCTGGTTCAAGGCGCGATGACGGAGAGCACCGGCGACACCTCGGTCCTCCAGGGCAAGTTCACGGTGAGGGTCGGCGCGCAAGCTCCGGTGGTCGTGACGCTCGATTGGCAGGCCGCCGACATCGCCAACTTCGACGCTGCGGAGATCGTTGCCGCGATCGATGCGGACCTCACTTCCGCGACCGCAACTCTCGAGACTCGCGCGGTCGCCGTTGGGCGTGTCATCTCGTACCTCAGGATTACGG
>JAEZYO010000150.1 GCA_023419055.1 Pseudomonadota bacterium
TCGTCGAGGGCGCGCCTTCGAGCTCGGCGCTCACTCACTCGGTGGACGCCGAGCTCGGGAGCGTCCGCTACGTGACTTTGGGCGCCCGGCTCGAGCCGCGTCGGGATCTTGCGCTCGCCGTCGTGTACCGCGATGAAGCGCGCATCGAGCAACGGATCGCGGGCGCGCTCGACGGCGAGCTCACGTACGGCGCGCTCGCGGTGCCGGTGAGCTACCGCTTCGAGTCACGCAGCGTCGGCGCTTACCTGCCTCGTCAGCTCAGCCTCGCGCTCCACTTCGAGCCCGATCCGGACACGAGCATGGACGCGGCGCTTTTACTCCAAGATCTCTCGGAGCTGCCGAGCCCGGAGGCGCGCACGAGCTCGCGCGCCAGGGCCGAAGCCCCACCCGGTCTATCGCTCGATCTGCCGCCCGATCGCCGAGCGCCACCCGCGCGCGACGCCGGCTTTCGCGATCGGTTCGTGCCACGCCTCGGTGTCGAGCGCTGGTTCGAGCTCGGAGCCCAGGTACGAGCCGCCGGGCGCGCCGGCTTCTCGTACGAAGCGAGCACTCTGTCGAGTGAGTCACCCTGGCTGGACGCGGATCGCTGGAACGTGACCTTCGGCGCTGGTCTCACCAAGGCCTGGTCCGTCGTCCAGCTGAAGCTCGACTTTTATGGCCTTTACAGCCACTTCGGCGGCGGGAATGGGCACGCGACTGGAACCGGTTGCAGCTTGGGTGTGAGCTTCCGCTGATGTTGGGCCGGTCTGACACGCATCGACCAGCGACGCTGCCTCGCCTGGGTGCGGACGGCGTGACATAGTCCGGACCATGCTTCGCACCGCTCTCTTTGCTTCTGTCTCCTCCCTCCTCCTCTTGGCCGCTTGCAGTAGCGACTCCGACGACGGCGGCGCCCAGACGGGCGGCAGCGCCGGCACGGGAAACACTGCCGGTTCGGCTGGCACCGGCGGGACGGCAGGTGGCGCCGGCGGCAGCGGCGGGACCACGGGCGGCGCGGGTGGAAGCGCCGGAGGCACCGCAGGCGGCGGAGCTGGCGGCTCGACGGGAGGCAGCGCCGGGAGCGCGGGTTCGGCCGGCAGCGCAGGCTCCGGTGGCGGCTCCGGCGAGTGGGCTTGCCCAGCGGGGCCGTTCGATGCGCCGGTGCCGGACGGCGCGACCCCAATGCAGGTGACCGGGGTTCCCCCAGCTGACGATTACTCGCCGGGATTCGCGAATATCGAGGGGCCGGTCTGGATCGGAGACTCGCTCTACTTCTCGCACATCCAGGGTGGCAACAACCCGCCGCCCTCGCGCATCTTGAAGCTCACGGGCAGTGACGTTTCCATCTTCCTCGCCGAGGCGGGGACGAATGGTCTCGCGGTTGGTCCGGACGGCAAGCTCTACGGGGCGCGACACAGCGATGGCGCGATCGCTCAGATCGACCTCGCGACGCCGGCCACGAGCGCCGTGGTGGCAGGGATGTACGGCGACCCCGCAGCGCGCTTCGACTCGCCGAACGATCTGGCCATCCGCAGCGACGGCAACATCTACTTTTCGGATCCGGACTACCAGGCGCCCGCTCAGAAGCCGCAGGCTCAGACGCGCGTTTACCGGATCTCTCCGACCAAGGAGGTCAGCGTGGTGGACGCGAACCTCGGCAACCCGAACGGCGTGACGCTGTCGCTCGAAGGAGACGCGCTCTTCGTCACGGCGAGCGGTGGGCTACGGCACTACCCGGTGAACGCCGACGGGACGACCGGTACCGGCACGGTGATCGCTCCGTCCATCGCAGGCGACGGGATGGGCATCGACTGCGCTGGGCGCATTTACGCCACCAACGGGCAAGAGGTCGTGATCCTCGACGTGAGCGCCGCTCCCGCGATGGCGACGGTGGTGGACACCATCCCCATTACGGTTCCGAACGGCGGCAGCTTGACGAACGTCGCGTTCGGCGGCCCGGAACGAAAGACGCTCTTCATCACGTTCCTGGGCTCGACGCCTGGTCTATTCAAGATCGACCTCGCGGTGCCTGGTTTGCCGTACTAGCCTGACGCGGCGTTGCCGCGCATCGCCGTCCTCCACCATCGCAAAACCACGGGGTCCATGTTGGCCAAGTGGGCGATCACCGAGCTCTCGCGGGTCTGGAGAGAGGACGGTGTGGACGTGGTGCATGTCGGAGGCACCACCAAGACACCCCAGGCAGACGTCCTGATCGTGCACGTGGACGTGTCGGTCGTCCCGGACGAGTACCTGCAGTTCGCTGCCCGTTACGCAAAGACGGTGAACGCTCGGGTGAAGGACATCCGAAAATCCTCGATCAGCCGCCAGCTCGTCCAGCCGGGCGACGGCTGGTCGGGACCGGTGATCGTCAAGTCCGATCTCAACTGCGCGGGCCACGGCGAGATCCTCACTGGCGACAAGGTTTCCGAGCGCTTTCCCTTCCCGCTCGGGAAACAGGGCGATTACCGCGTCTACGCGAGCACCGCCGAGGTCCCGCCCGAATACTTCCGGCACCCGCTACTCGTGGTCGAGCGCTTCTTGCCCGAACGCGAGGGGGATCGCTATTTCGCGCGGAGCTACCACTTCGTCGGCGACGTCAGCACGACCGTTCGCCTCGGCTCGACGCAACCGATCGTGCTCGGCCACACCAGCGACTCGATCGAGGAGATCGAACCGCACCCCGAAGTGGTGGAGCGGCGCCGCGAGCTCGGCATGGACTATGGCAAGATCGACTACGTCCTCCACGAGGGGAAGGTGGTGATCCTCGACGTCAACAAGACGACCGGGGCGGGCGGTGTCTCGACGGATCCGAAGGTGATCGAGCTACGCCGTCGCCGCGCGCGCGGCATCTACTCCCTGCTCCCCGGCGGCGCGCCTTGAGCTCGCGCGGCCGTGTACTTTCGCGGGCGCTCGGCGCGGTGCGGCTGCTCCGCCGTGAGGGGCGCGACGTTTACCTCTTTGCAGCCGCGGAACAGCGCAAAGTCTGGGTAGGGTGCGCAGGTTCCACGCTCGTCTGTCGAAACGGTGAGCTCGACGCCGAGAGCTTCTTCGACGCTCTTCGGCGCTGGGCGGAAGGACCCTTCTTCTGCTGCGTCGGGCTCGATTTTTCGCCGAGAGAGAGCGCGCTGCCCGCTGCGGTCGCGCTCCGACCGTCGCTCGAGCTCGAGTTCACGGACGAAGGCGCGGTGGTTCTCTCCGAAGAGCCGGGGCTCGCCGCGCTGGGTCGCGCCGCGCTCGACGCTGCTCCGATCGATCGCGCCCTACGAGCAAAGCCGCGTGACGTCCGCCCGGACTGGCGCACGGAGCCGGACGAAGCCTTTCGAGCACGCCTGGCGGGCGCCATCGAGCGGGTGCGTGGTCAGCAGGGCAAGCTCATCGTCACGCGTACGTTCGCGCACGAGGTCCCGCAAGGCGCCGAGTTGCTCGAGCTCGGCGCGACGTTGCTCGGCGCCGAGACGCAAGCCGCCGCGGCCCACTATTTCGAGATCGACGGCGTCGGGTCTCTCGGCACGAGTCCCGAAAACGTTCTCGAAGTCATCGACGGCCGCCTGCGCGTAGACGCCGTCGCGGGCACCCGACCGGTCGATCCCGATCCTGTGCGCGACTCGGAGTACGAGCGGGAGCTCCTCGAGAGTGAGAAGGAGCGTGGCGAGCACGCGCTTGCGCTCGGTCGGGCTCGCGCGTTCGCCGAGAAGTGGTGCGAGGATGGCACGACGGAGCTCGCC
>JAEZYO010000616.1 GCA_023419055.1 Pseudomonadota bacterium
GGCATCTTCTATGCGGGCGTCTCCAAGGCGGATTGCTGTTCAATCGGCGGCTATCCGCGCTTCGATCCCGCTTGGGGCGGATATAGTGGATGTGCCCCTCCGGAGGCAGAGCCGCTCCCTCGATTCAAGTTTCGCCATCCGAGCGGACACTTGGAGCTTGCGACCAGGTCTCCCTGCGATCGCTCTCGCATCGTGTTCGAGGACGGCGCAGTGGTGATCGATCCAAGGCGTTAGAAGCGGGCGTTGGCTTCTCGGTGGCACATCTCGGTTTGGGGCTTGCTCCTTCCTGGTTCGACGGCAAAAAGCTCCTTCCTTCGCCGCGACGGAAGCACGGGCTGCTGCATCGGAACGATCACAAATATCCAGGTGCTGGAGCCGGCGCTCGGGCCGTGACGGAACTTGGGATTCCTTTTAAGCTCCATCGAGTGACGGCTGCACGACCAGACACGATCAGTCCCGACGGCCACTCGGAGATCGATGGGGTGGCGCAGTATCGGAGTGCGGCCGGGCGCCTTCGGGCCGAGCTGCGACGGGACCTCGTCACCCCTGCGGTGTTCGGCGCTGCGCTGGAGAGTGTCCGCCCGCAGGATCGGGATGCGTGGCTCGATCTGCTCTGGGACATCGACGAGATCCCCTCCGATGATCCCGAGCTCCCGCGCGGCTGTGTGCCGTATCTCCCCTGTGGGGTAGCGACCGTGCTGGACGCAGTGCACCTGGCGGCGGTGACCTGCGATGACGTATTCGTCGACGTCGGCTCCGGTGCGGGCAGAGCGGCGTTCCTAGTTCATCTCGAGACGGGTGCGGGCTGCATTGGACTCGAGATTCAGCCTGCCCTTGTCCGTGCGGCGCAGGCGCGCGCCGATTGGCTGAGGTTGAGCCGCCTGCGGTTTCTGGAAGGCGATGCCGCGGACCTGGTCCGCTTCATCACGACGGGCACGGTCTTCTTCCTTTACTGCCCATTCGGGGGAGAGCGTCTCCAGCGCTTCCTCGATGGTCTGGAAGATGTAGCGCGCGCTCGGCGGATTCGCGTCTGCTGCGTCGACATGCCGGCCTTGGAACGCCCCTGGTTGGTGCGGATCCCATCGACCTCGTCATGCATCGACGTGTACGAGAGCACGCAACAACGAGGGGATGGCGCAGGCGCGTAGCTTTGCAGGTCGCCCGGGGTCAGCCGGGTGCGTTGGAACGCGACGCTTCTTCGCGCAGCATCGCGAACAGGTCGGTGACTCCAGGATCGTGACCCTGCTGGGTGAGCAGAGTCGTGATCTGACCACGATGGTGGGTCTGGTGGTTGAAGACGTGAGCGACGGTCCACCAGAGCGGGGTTTCCAGCAGCAGCTGGCCGCGACGCTTGAAGACGAGCGGAGCAGCCAGGCGCTCGGGCGTGAGCTCGGAAACCCAGGCAGAGAGCTCGTCATCCGTCAACGCTCGCTCTCGGCGCAGGTCCTCGAAATCGGCGTAGAGCTCCTGATCGAGAGAGCGGATGCCAGGTGCCATGAAGCCGTCCGGCACGCGCGTACCCTTGAAGCGGGCGAGCCAAACCCTGTCTGCGAGGAGGAGGTGGTTGAGCGTTCCGTGAATCGACTTGAAGAACGCGCCGCAGTCGCGCTTACGTGCTTCGTCTCCCAGCGTGGCGGCGATCCCGTAGAGCCTGTCGTTCATCCAACGGTTGTAGCGAGCCGCTGCGCCGAGCCATTCCGGACTCATCATCGGAGCAAACGTAGGACCAGGCCACGGCGTTGCCAAGCGTCTACCCGCGAAGCTTCAGCGCTTCGTGTCGTCGCTGAATTCCGTTACCGTGAGTGAGACGGACGATGGCTCGGGTAACGATAGCGACGCGCGTGGTTGCGGGGACCTCCGACCAGGATCGGGTGTGCCATCGCGTTCAGGGCGGGGTTGATCTCGTCGTTCTTGCTGACGGCGCGGGTGGTTTTTCTGGCGGGCGCGAGGCGGCGGAGGAGCTCGTTCGTTCCGCGCGGCTGAATCTCTCGACGCCGAAGGAATCTGCGAGTGAGCTTCTGCGGCTCGACCGACTGCTGGAAGCGAATTCAGCGTGCGGAGAGACGACCGGCGTTCTGCTCGTCGTCAGGGACGGAAGGTTCTTCGGGGCGAGCGTTGGTGACTCGGGGAGCTGGGCGATCCATCGCGAAGCGTCGTTCGAGTTGACGTCGAACCAGCGTGTGAAGCCGCTTCTGGGGAGTGGGGCGGCGCGGCCCGTGGCGTTCGGTCCTTATCCCTTGAACGACCGCCTGCTCCTCGCCACCGATGGCCTGCACAAGTACGTGCCATGGCCGCGAATCAAGGCGCTCGCCTTGCTCGAGCCGCTCGAGCACGCGCTCGACGGGCTGGTTGCGGCCGCGCGGCTCCCGTCGGGAGCATTGCAAGACGACGTCGGAATCGCTCTCGTCCAACCAGGGTAACGAGCATGACCAAGCCAAAATTCGATCAGGACTTCTGGGAGCAGCTGTGGTCGAAGACGCTGCGCGAACAAGCCGACAAGCTCGCGCGGCGCCCGCCGAACGCTCATTTGACGGTAGAGCTTGCCGACCTCACGCCGGGCAGAGCGCTCGATGCTGGTTGTGGACACGGCGCCGAGACGCTCTGGCTCGCAGCGCACGGCTGGCAGGTCACGGCCTTGGACTTTTCGGCAGCCGCGCTGGCTCACGGCCGGTCGATGGCGGAGGCCGCGGGAACCGAGATTGCAGAGCGAATCCAGTGGCTCGAGGCTGATCTCTCGAGCTTTACGCCGGAGCCGGAGCGGTATGACCTCGTGGTCTGCTTGTATGTCCACGTCGCGGGCTCCGTGGAGGAAATGGTGACGCGCATGGCGAGCGGCGTGGCGCCTGGAGGATCCCTGTTCTTGGTGGGGCATCGCCCCGTCGATCCCAGCACCGGAAAGCCGACGGCTGCGGCAAGTCAGGTGCAGGTCTCCGTCGAGGCGGCGGTCGGTGCGCTCGATTCCAAGCTGTGGGATCTGGCGGTTGCAGAGGAGCGTCCACGCTCCGTCGCCGGGACGGGTGTGGACGCGGTGATCCGCGCGCGGCGACGAATCTGAGCCGGCTGCGGACTGCCAGTACCCGCATCGAGATCGGCCGAGACCTCGCTAGCCGCGGCGCGACGTGAAACGCCAGGAACCTACACGCAGGCGGGCGGCGGGCCTGTCTGGGCAAGGCTTTCCAGTCCTCGATGCACCGAGGGGCGAGTCGAGTTCGGGCGCATCGTTCGTTCGGGCCGAAGAAAAGTTGCCTATTGTGAAAGGGGACGACGGGGGCGAAGCTAAGAGAGGCGGCCCTTCGTCGCCGCTCTCGACATAGGGGTAGACATGCCAACGCCGGATCTGACTCTCGATGTGTGGCGCGCTGCTGCGGTGGCGCTTTGCGAGTACGCGTGTGGTTACGAGGCGGGGCGCAGTAAAGACGATCCCGTTTATCTCGAGGTGACGGAAAGGCGCGACGGCCCGGGGCCCGAGCAGCGCCGGCGCTACAGCTCGTGCGGCGACCTGGCGCACTGGATGTACAAGCGCTTGGGCATTCGTGAGCAGTGGATCAACCGCACGGATGACGACGCGTTCGGGCCCTGGAGGCCGGGGCAGAACGTCGCGCGCTTGTGGGGTGGTTCGTGTCCGTTCGATGCGGTGCCACCCAACGAACCGAACTGGATGCCGGATCCAGGTGACGTGGTCTTGATCTGGAACAGCGGCATCGACGCGCACGTGATGGTCGCGCTCGGTCGCGACGGCGCAGCGCTTCGCACGGCGAACTACGGAGCGGGCGGCATGTCCCCCGTCGCCTTCCCGGGCGCCAAGATCGCGAGCAAGGTGCTCACGTACCATCACGGCAAGCCGTTCTACGGGACGCGCCAGATTCAGCGTTACCTGCCGCTGTCAGCGGCCGTTCGACACATCTCGGTGGCGCCCGATCTCAGGGGTGCAGCGCTCACGGGCGAAGAGTTCGACGCGATTCGGCTCGCCTGGAACGCGCCGACCGCACCGGCGGCTTGATGTCCGAGGGATCGCGGCGGGTGCGCCCTTCACGCCCCCGCCGCGCGCGAGCCTCGTGGAGCTTGATGTCATCGCGCCCGGAACGGTCGAGTCCGTGTTACAGGTGTCCTCGGAAGGCGAGGAATGTCGTCCGTAGTTGCTGTGCGAGATCTCGGTCTGACCGATCTCGAATCCTTGCTCTCGCTTTATCGTCACCTTCACCCGCACGATGACCCGCTCCCTGAGCGAGCTCGGGTAGAGGAGATCTGGAGCGCTATCGTCCGCGACCCTTCGCACCTCTACCTGGGAGCATTCGTGGATGAGTCGCTCGTGTCGGCGTGCAACGCTGTGGTGGTACCGAACCTGACGCGCGGCGCCCGACCGTATGCAGTCATCGAGAACGTGGTGACCGACCCGAACTTTCGTCGGCGCGGCATTGGCTCCAGGGTTTTGAGAGCGCTGCTGGAGCGGTGTTGGGAACGTCGCTGCTACAAGGTCATGCTCATGTCGGGAGTGGGACGCGCAGAGGTCCACGCTTTCTACGAGTCACTTGGTTTCGAGAGGAACGCGAAGCAGGCGTTCGTCATCGTGGCGCGATGAACTTTGGGGCGCGCGTTCGGTGCTCTCGGAGGCGACTTGGGCCGCGAAAGGCAGCCGGCAGCTCGTTACATAGGGTCACGTATGGTCGAAGAAGCTTACGGCTGCTCTCGAGTGGGGGTCGAAGACGATTTTTTTGCAGCCAGCCGCAAACGGATGAGGCTTCGGCGCTGATTTCTTGCAGCCTCCTGCAAATAGCTCATGAGCGGATCTCGATCTCGCGCGCCCGGCTGCTTCGGAGCGCGCTCAGCCACGCTTGGTGAGCACCCGGACGCTCACTCTCAATCTAGCCGTGGTCAAGGGCGCTGGCGGAATCCTGGTAGGATGGGTGCCGCGACGATGACTCGAATGCAGCTTTCAGCGGCGCTGCTGCTTGCCGCGCTCTCGGCCTCGTCTTGTCGCAAATCGGACGCAGAGACGGAGCGCTCGGCGCCTACGCCGCTCGAGAGAGCGGTCGATCCGGCCCAGCCGCGCTACGAGTCGATAGAGGACGCATTCCGCATCAGCTTTCCGTTGAAAGCGACGCCGCGGGTGATCGTCGATCCACCCGACACCGTGGACCAGGGGCACCTCGCGGGAGCTCGGATCACCCGAGTCTCGTACTACGTGGCTCAGGGAGATCTGACGTTCCTCGTGGAGGTGAGGCGCTACTCTCGGGCGCCAATCACCACTGGCGCCGAGTGGAGTCAGTGGGCGCTCGAGGAGATGCGAGGGAACTCGAAGCGTCTCCTCGAGGAGAGGATGGTCTCGATCCCTGCTCCGGGAGGTAACTCGGTGGTGGGCGTTCAGGTGTTCGGGGAGATGCCGAGCGGCGTCCGAGTTCACAACACCATCTTCGTCTACGGCAATCGCATGTACGCCATCGGAGCCGCGCCCGCGTCGCTCACGGACGCCGCCACGTACCTGCGCTTTCTCCGTAGCTTCGAGCTCTTGGATCAGAGCAAAGCCGCGCGGTGAGGCGGGGGGCGTCCCGAAGCGCGACGAGCAGCAAACCGACATCGGTGCTGGAGGTAGTCTTCACTCTGGCTCGAAAAAAGTGGCCCGAATTTTCTTGGCGGGTCGGGAGGGCTCCCCACAACCTTATCCCCGAGTGTCCTCGCTCCCCCGTATCGGTCGCCCCACGGCGCTCTCGGCCGTGAGCCCATTTCCGCCGGAAAGGCGGACCGACGCGAGCCTCGTCGAAGGCGCGGCGGCCGGAGATCGCGAGGCGATCGGGGCGATTTGGGACCGCTACTCGGGCCTGGTGCGGGGCGTGCTCCACGGTGCGCTCGGACCGGACCAGGCGATAGAGGATCTGGTGCAGGAGGTGTTCCTCGCGTTCTTGCGCGGCGCCGGCAAGATGGACGACGGCGCGGCGCTCCGCGGCTACCTCGCTTCCGTCGCCGTGCGCCAGGCTGCCCTCGAAATCAGGAAGCGAAAGGTTCGGCGTTGGGTCGGACTCTCTGCGACCGGTGAGCTGCCCGAACGCGTGGCCCCGACGGAGGACATCGAGGGACGCGCGGCGCTTCACGCGCTCTACCGCGTCCTCGACAAGCTCCCCAGCCGTCGGCGGCTCGCTTTCGTTTTGCGTCACGTGCAGGGGCTCGAGCTCTTGGAGGCGGCAGCGGCTCTGGGAGTGTCGGAGTCCACCCTCCGGCGCGAGCTCGTGACCGGGCGGGAACAAGTGCTCTTGTGGGCGGGTAGGGAGCCGGCGCTCGCCGAGTTCCTCGCTCGAATGAAGGAGTCTCATCGTGAATGAGGCAGAGATGAGTCGGGACTTCGAGCGTTTGGCCGAGCTCGCTCGAGACGGCGCGCGCCAAAGTCTCGACGAAAACGGGCAGCGCCGCTCGCGTCAGGCGTTCATGGCGCGCGTGGACGAGGTCCTCGTGGAGCCTCCGCGCAGGCGCCTTCGCTACTTCGCGATTCCGGCGGCTTTGGCGGCCGCGGCGGCGATAGCGCTCTTCGTCGCCTTGCCGCGTGGCTTGAGCTACGAAGTCAGCGGAGCCGTGGCGGAAGGCGGCTACGTGCGCGCCCCGGCGACGCGACACGTCGAGCTCAAGTTCTCGGATCGCACGACCGTGGTCGCCGCTGCGGGCTCTCGGTTGCGCGTGGAAGGGACGACCGCGAACGGAGCTCGCGTGCTCCTCGAGCGCGGGAGTACCGAGGTGACTGTCGTGCATCAAACGGACAGCGCCTGGACGTTCGTCGCGGGCCCGTTCGAGGTGCACGTGACCGGGACGCGTTTTGCGCTCGCCTGGGATCCGTCCCGGGAGACGATCGATCTCGTGCTGCACGAAGGCTCGGTCGAGGTGCAGGGCTTCTCGGGTTCGGGCCCGGTCGCCGTTCATTCGGGACAACGGTTCCGCGGCGACGCGATGCGGCGCAGCATGGCGGTCATGGACGCGAGCTCCAGCACGGCCGACGCGCCCGCTCCCTCCGAGAGCGCCGCGGTCCCTCCGGCGCCCGCGCCAGTGGAAGCGCCGGTGGAAGCGCCGAGCTCCCTCGAGCCGGCGCCGGCTTCGCCGAGTCACGCGCCGGCGCCGCCGGCCACCGAGAGCTGGCAGAAGCTCACGTCGCAAGGCAAGTTCGATCGCATCGTGAACGAGGCGACCGCGCGTGGGATCTCCACCTGCTTGCAGTCGTGCAGCGGCGCCGACCTGCGCTCGCTGGCGGACGCGGCTCGCTACACCGGTCGCAGCGATCTCGCCGAGCAGAGCCTGCTCGCGCTGCGCAAGCGGTTCGCGGCGGACGCGGGCCGGGGCGCGGCCTTCCTGCTCGGGCGCCTGTACGAGGGGCGCGGCTCCGGCGCTCAGGCTCGCACCTGGTACGAGACCTACCTGCGTGAATCGCCCGGCGGGGACTTCGCGGCGGAGGCGTTGGCTGGCAAGATGCGGACCGTGAACGCGCTCGAAGGCCGCAAGAACGCCGAACCCATCGCCAGGGAGTACCTGCAGCGTTATCCGACGGGAGTCCACGCCAAGACCGCGCGCCGCATCCTCGGCAAGGAGTAGGACCCGGACCAGGCATGAAGCGGGGCCCGGCTCTCGCGGGAGGCGCTCTCTTGGTCCTCCTGCTCTCGCTGTCACCGGCGGCTTTCGCGCAGCGCGTCTTGCTGCTCCGCCCTCCGAGTGAGGACGCGACGCTCTACGAAGCGTTCAGCCGGGTGCGCGCCGAGCTCTTGCTCCAGGACTTCGAGGTCTCGGTGCTCGACACCGGCGGTCGCCCCGTCGATCCCGTCACTCTCGAGGATGAAGCGCGCAAGACGGGGGCGTTCGCGGGCATCGCCCTCACGCGCCAGCAGGACGGCGCCATCGCCGACGTCGCCATCGCCGATCGGGTCACGGGCAAGATCTCGCAGCGCCGGCTCTCGATCGACGCGGCCCGTGACGCGCCGACCTTGCTCGCCGTTCGCACGGTCGATCTCTTGCGCGTGAGCCTGCGCGAGCTCGATCCCGATGAGCCTCCCCCGGTCGACGTGATCGGGGTCGAGCCAGGTCCGGTCCCGGACGAAGTGCGCGTGTTCGCTCGGGTGACAGAGCCGTTCCAGCTGCGCGCCGGCCTGTTCTCACTCGGAGCGGGCTCCTCGCTCGGCGCCGCTTACGGCGGGACGATCGGCCTCTCGTTTCGCCCCGCCCGCGCGTTCGCCATCGGTGTTTCGGTGGCGGGCCCTCTCATCGGCGCGCGCTACTCGGCCGAGGGCGGTACCGCCACGGTGCGCCAGGAGCTCGCGCTGCTGCGCGGCTTTTGGAACGTGCTCCCGGATTCGCGCTGGGAGGTCGGGCCGGCGCTCGGTTTCGGCGCCTACCACCTCGACGCTCGCGGCGAAGTCGAGCCTCCGCTCGTCGCCGAGAGCGATGACATCTGGAGCTTCGCGGTCAACGCGGGGCTCGAGGCCGAGCTCTTCCTCACCGACGCGCTGAGCCTCAACGCCGGCCTCTCGGCGCTCTTCCTCACGC
>JAEZYO010000659.1 GCA_023419055.1 Pseudomonadota bacterium
CCGTTGATTACATGAAAGGGCATGAGCGCGCGGCCGATCGTGGTGGTGAGCGACATTCACCTCTCTCACGGCGGTTCGTTCGAGACGGCGAGCGCGCTCGGCACGCTGATCGAACGGCACGCCGGACACGAAATCGTCCTCGGGGGTGACATCTTCAACCTCTCGTGTGATGCGCTCGGCCGCGACCCCGTCGAGAGCGTGTGCGCCATGCTCGAACCGCACGCGGAGCTCCTGAGCGCGCTCAAGGCGCACCTCGCGTCGGGAGCTCCCGTCACGCTGCTCGCGGGCAACCACGACGCCTCGACCATGCGCGCCGAGCTTCGGCCCCGGCTGCTCGCCTTGCTCGGGCTCGAGCTCTCCGCGCCGTTCGAGAACCTCTCCTGGTTCATCCGCCGCGGTGCGGTGCACATCGAGCACGGCCACGTCTACGATCCGGACAACGCGCCGAGCCATCCGCTGTTCGATCCCGGGACCGGCTGCGAGCCGCTCGGCGTGTCGCTCACCCGCCGCTTCCTTTCACCGAACCGCGCGTTCGACTTCGCGCACGAACACGAGATCACGCCGCTCGCTGGCATCACCAAGGCGATCCGCATCTTCGGACTCGGCACCCCGGCTCTGATCGCGAGCTACTTCAGCGTGGCGAGCAAGCTGTGCTGGGAGGCGGCAACCGACCGCGGCATCAGCTACGCGCGGCGCGAGGGCGAGGCGCGCGTCTCGTCTTACGCCGAGCGGATCGGCGTCTCGGAGGCCATGGTGCGCTCGTTGCTCGGCATCTTGCCGGAACCCACGCACCACGATCCGGAGGACATGTTCTTCCGGCTCTATTTCGATCGCGTGCTCGCGTTCCTGGGCACGGGTGCCGGCTTCAGCCTCGGCGCGCTCCTGCGCAGTCGAAGCGCGGTCGCGCTCGGGCTGCTCGGCGCAGGCTATCTGGTAGGTTCGGTGCGTCGATCTGCGAACCGGTACGGAGAGCTCCCGGTCGAGCGCCTGCGCGAAGCGGCGCAAGAGGTTCGCAAGGTGACGGGCGCCGACACCGTCATCTTCGGTCACGTTCACGTCGAGGACGAGCTGCCCGGCTACTTCAACTCGGCCTCCTTCACGTACCACGAGCACTCGGGGCGGCCCTACCTCCACATCGACGAGCAGGGGCGCATCGAGCGGCGACGCCTGGCCGAGACCGCGAGCTAGGGCGCTCAGGGCCGGATGATCTGCGTACCGGGCGGAGGCGTGAACGAGAACTCGTTCGCGGGCGCCTTGGTGTTGACCTCGGGCCGCTCGAAGTCGAAGCGATTGCGATTGCCCTGCGCGTCGAGCATCAACACGCGGCGCACCTGGTACGTGTTGATGTCCACGAACATGAAGATCTTCTGGTACGCGGGCGTCGCTTCGCGCGGCACACCCACGAGCACGTAGCCGCCTTCGAAGCCCATCTGCTTGGGATCCACGAGCTCGAACTTGAAGGATTGCTTCAGGTTCCCGCCGCCGGTCAAGAAGGCGAGCGCCGCAGGGTACTGGCTCTTCTCGAGCGGCTGCTCGTACATCTGCTTGTTCTCTTTCTCGTAGACCTTGATGATCTTCCCGTCCGAGACGACGCGGTTCCCGTTGTTCGTGTACCGCCAGCTCATCTTGCCGGGCTTCTGGAAGATCACGTCGCCGGCGCTGTCCTTGGTCTTGTTGTACGCCTTGACCCAGTAGCGCTGCTTGAACCGGCTCTTGAAGGTCTTGGTGCGGTCGTAGAAGCCCTGCACGCGATCGGCGACTTGATCCGCCGTGAGCCCGGCGGCGGGAGCAGCGGGCTTGGCCGGCTCGGCGGATGCGAGCTCCGGCAACGCGAGGGCAGCAACCGAACCGATGACAGCGAGAGCGAAATGACGGCGGAGCATGTTCATCACCTGATGACCACTGATACGGGCAACAACAACCGTTCCTTTGCGCCGGTTGCCGGAAGGAGGCAACCCGCGTCGATTCTTCAACGGCTGGCCCGGCGGGCGGCTTTCACCGCACTGGAAATTCCAGTAACACGAGAAGCCCTGCGGGCGGCCAGGCTCGCGATCGCGCTCGATAGACCGATGGTCCTGAGGTGGGTCATCGCGATGGCGAGCGCGTCCGCCGCGTCAGGTGGGGGCACCGCCGGAAGTCCGAGCAGCGCCCGCACCATCTGGGCCACCTGATCCTTTCCCGCCTGCCCGCCGCCGGCGACCGTGCGTTTCACGCGAGCCGGGGCGTACTCATGGATCGGCACCCCCGCCCGGGAGAGAGCCAGAAGGACGACTCCCCGGGCGTGCCCGAGCTTGGCGGCTGCCTGCGGATCCTTGTGAAAGAAGAGCGACTCGACCGAAGCGGCTTCCGGACGGTAGCGCTCGATCACTTCCACGAGCCCGAGCTCGATCTGATGCAGGCGCTCCGGAAGCGGAGCCTTGGCGTCGAGCTTCAACACTCCGTGTCCGGCGTGAATCAGGCGTTGCGCGTTCCGCGACACGACACCCCAGCCGAGCAGCCGAGTTCCAGGATCGATGCCGAGGACGAGCACCCTCCGTGCTTACCAAAGGGCGGGCCGGATGGAAAGTCTCGCGGAGTCACGCGCGGGTTCGTGGCGAGCGGCTAGTATCGGCCCCCTCGTGCAAGACCCCGACATCGTCGTCATCGGCTCGGGACCGAACGGGCTCGCTGCGAGCCTCGTGCTCGCCGGCCTCGGCTGCAAGGTGCTGGTGCTCGAGTCGAACCCGCGCCGCCCGGGAGGCTCGCTCGGCTCCGACGAGCTCACGTTGCCCGGCTTCACGCACGACGTCGGGGCGGGCTTCTTCCCGTTCGGCAAGCTGAGCCCAGCCTTCCTGGACTTCGAGCTCGAGCGCCACGGCCTCGAGTGGCGTCACGCTCGCTTCGAGAGCTGCCATCCGGCGCTCGACGAAAGCTTCGCCTGCATCTCGCGCGATCTCGAGGAGAGCCGCGCTCGCTTCGGCTCGACCGAGGACGGAGAGGCGTGGCACGAGCTCGCGAGCTTCTACCGCGGCATCGAGCGCGACTTGATTCAAGCGCTGATGTTGCCGTTCCCGGCGCTCGGCCCCGCGCTCAGGATCGGGGCGCCCGCGCTCTTGCGCGTGGCCTCGCTCTTCGCGCAGAGCTTGGCGGGCACCTCTCGCGAGCTCTTCCGCTCCGAGGCGGCGCGCCGGGTGCTCCCGTCGCTCGCGCTGCACGTCGACGTGGGGCCCGAGGACGCGTTCGGCACCGGGCTCGGCTTCATGCTGGGCATGACCGCGACGACCGGAGGCTACGCGGTTCCACGCGGCGGAGCGCAGCGCCTCACCGACGCGATGGTCACGCTGCTCGAACACCGCGGGGGACGCCTGCAGCTCGGGGCGCGGGTGAAGAAGATCCTCGTGCGCGAGGGCCGCGCGGTCGGGGTGACGCTCGAGACCGGTGAGGAAATCGCCGCGAGGAGGGGCGTGCTCTCGGACAGCTCGGCGCCGTCGCTCTTCCTCGACCTGCTCGAACGCAAGGACGTGCCGCGCTTCGTCGTGAAGAAGATGCGCCGCTTTCCGCAGGGGTTCGGCACCTTCAAGCTCGACTGGGCGCTCTCCGCGCCCGTGCCGTGGCGCGTGGAAGCCGCTCGCGAGAGCGCCGTCGTTCACGTGGGCGAGAGCATCGACGATCTCGCGCGCTTCGTGCGTCAGATCCGCGCCTTCGAGCTCCCGGAGCGGCCGTACCTCGTGCTCGGGCAGCACACGCTCGCGGATCCGTCCCGCGCGCCCGAAGGCAAGCACACCCTTTACTGTTATTCGCGCGTGCCGCCTCGGGTAGGGGTGAGCTGGGCCGAGGCGAGCCTCACCTTCGCGGAGCGCGTGGAGCAGCGCATCGAGGAGCTCGCTCCGGGATTTCGCGCATCCATCCTGGCGCGCTCGACCAAGAGCCCGCTCGATCTCGAGGCGCAGAACGAAAATCTCCGCGGCGGCGATCTGGGCGGCGGCACCAACGCCTGGCACAACCAGCTTTTGTTCCGCCCGGTCTTCCCCTACTTCCGCTACCGAACGCCGGTCCGAGGCCTCTACCTGTGCTCGAGTTACGCGCACCCCGGCGCGGGCGTTCACGGCATGTGCGGCTACAACGCGGCTCGGCTCGCGGCGCGCGATCTGCTGTAACGGCGCCGATAAATCCTTTGCGTCCCGGGGCTCGCTTTGACAAAACCGGGACCATGGGTCGTCGCCTCCGCGCGCTGCTGGCGCTCGCCTCGCTCGCCGTCGCCTGCCGGGGTCAGGACGACCAGGAAACGCGTCCGCTGCCGGCGCCGGAGCCCTCGGCAGCCGCTCAGCCGTTACCCGTCGAGCCCGTGTCGGCGCCCGCCGAGCGATCGCGCGATCGTGCGAAACCGGCGAAGTCCGAAGCACCTCGCGACGAGCCGCCGGCGGCCGCTCCGCCCTCGGAGCCCACGGCCGCACCTCCCCCCGGGACAGCCAGCCCAGCTTCGAGCGCCGCGCCAGCGCCTTCCGCCCTTGCGCTGCCGACCGTGAATGCCGGTTGCCAGCAGGCCTGCCAGGCCGGGCTCCAGACGTGCCTCGCCCAGGTGCCCGCCGACCCCGACGGCGGGACGAACCTCGATGCCCTGGCCGCGTGCAAGCGGGCGCTCGACGACTGCAAAACGAAGTGTGCGCCCTGACGCGCGCTGACACGGCATTGTGCCAGCCTGTGCCAGCCTGGGAGTTCTTGGTCGTCAAATAGGCCGAAAACGCGCGGCACACCCATTGCTATGTCAGGGGCCGCGGCACGTGTGTGCCATCGAGGAACGCTCAATGAAGCAACTCTTCCACCGACTTTTCATCTTCGGGATCGCCGGCGCGGTGCACTTCGGGTGCAGCGGCGATGACAAGAACAGCGGCGCCAACAACGGGGATGAGGGCAACGGCGACTTCATCTCGGCCAATCCGAGCAGGCCGGGGGGGCGCAGCGTGAACGACGGCGCCGGTGCACCGTCGGGCTCAACGGGATCGGGAGGCAGCAGCGCCAACGGCGGGGGTAGCCCGGTCGAGGGCGGAGGCGACGACCCCGGCCGCGCCATCGAAGAAGCCGACGTCATCCAACAGTCGGGCAACCGGCTCTACGCGCTCTCTCGGTACGGGGGCCTGAGCGCCATCGACATCGGGACCCGCGACGAGCTCAAGCTCCTCGGTCGCTACAAGACCGACGCGGTGCCGTTCGAGATGTACCTGCGTGACGGCGACGTCGTCCTCGCGCTCTTCAATTCGTACGGGACGTACCTCTACGACGAAGAGGCCGGAACCTACACCTGGATCCAGTCGAGCCGCGTCGTGGCCCTGGACGTGAGCGATCCTGCCAACATCCAGGAGCTCGCGAGCTTCGCGATCCCGGGCTCGATTTCGGACTCTCGCATCGTGGGCAACGTGCTCTACGTCGTCGGCTACGAGGAGACCGGCTGCTGGGGCTGCGGAGAAAGCCCTGCGACCACCATCCTCTCGCTCGACATCTCGAACCCGCTCGAGGTGACCAAGGTCGACACCCTGCGCTACGAGGACTCCAACACCGAGTACGGCTGGATGCGCCGCAGCGTCACCGCCACCGACGAGCGCCTGTACGTCGCCGGCGTCGAGTACTCGAACACCGGCACGCTCGGCTCGACGATTCACGTCGTCGACATCTCCGATCCGGCCGGCAGCGTCGCCGAGGTCGCGCAGGCCGAGGCGGAAGGCCAAATCACGAGCCGCTGGCAGATGGACGAGTACGACGGCGTGCTGCGCGTGATCAGCCAACCGCCGATCTGGAACGCCAACGAGCCGCCCGTCGTCCAGACCTGGAGCATCGGCGGACAGAACGAGCTCGCGCCGCTCGGCCGTACGGAGCTCGTCCTCCCGCGCGCGGAGCAGCTGCAGAGCGTGCGCTTCGACGGCCCGCGCGGCTACGCGATCACCTTCGAGCAGACCGACCCGCTCTTCACCATCGATCTCAGCGATCCTGCGGCGCCGGTACAGAAGGGCGAGCTCGAAATGCCGGGCTTCCTCTACCACATGGAGCCCCGCGGCGATCGCCTGGTCGGGCTCGGCTTCGATCAGGGCAACGCCGAGGGCAGCTTGACGGTGTCGCTCTTCGACGTGAGTGACCTCGCTGCGCCGACCATGATCGATCGCGTGAACTTCGGCGGTGACTGGGCGTCGCTCGCGGAGGACCAGGACCGCATCCACAAGTCGTTCGCCATCCTCGACGAGATCGGGACCATCCTGGTCCCGTACTCCGGCTACGAGTACGACACGAACGGCTACTGCGGCAGCTATGACAGCGGCGTTCAGATCATCGACTACGCCGCCCAGTCCGACGACCTCACGCTGCGCGGCGCCGCCAAGTCGCGCGGGCAGGCTCGACGCGGCATCCTGCACGACGAGCGCCTGCTCACGGTCTCGGACGACCGCGTGCAGAGCTTCGACATCGACGATCGCGACGCCCCGACCGAAACCGCGAGCGTGACCTTGACGACGAACGTCGTGAAGAGCGCGATCGTGGGCGACCACGTCGTCCGCTTGACGAACGACTGGTGGACCTCGTCGCCTCGCCTCGAGGTCGTGACGCTCGCCGGCGCGGCGAGCCCGGTGCCGCTCGGCGAGCTCGATCTGGGCGCGCACGTCGACGACGCGCAGCGCACGAGCTGCTACTCGTGGAGCTACCCGCGCGAGCTCTTCGCCAACGAGACGTACGCCTACCTCGTCTACGACAGCTTCACGTACTACTACGAGGGCGGCTACGACGAGAGCAAGAACACCGCCGGCGTCGTGGTGATCGACGTGTCCGACCCGACGAACCCGACCTTCGTGGCCAAGCACACCATCACCCGCAGCGGTTACCCCGGCAGCTACTACGGCTACGCCTACGGGCTCGCGTCGAGCGGCAAGGACGTCGTCCAGATCGGCTCGACGCTGGCGCTCCTCAGCACCAACTCCGAGTGCGCGGACGCCGAGTGCTCGCGCTCTATCACCAAGAGCTTCGTCGACGTCGTCGATCTCTCGAACCCCTCCGCGCCGCGCTCGACGGCGTTGAGGCTCCCGGCCGGGCTCGGGAACACCGGCCTCGTCGCCTCCGGCAACATCGTCGCCATGAGCCACTTCGCGGCCGTGGACAGCGCGGGAAACAGCGTGCGCTTCTTCCTCGATCGCGTCGACGTGAGTAACCCCGCGGCCCCGGTCCTGCTCGCGCCAGAGAACATCCCGGGTAGCCTGCTCGCGTACGACGCCGCCGGGAACGCCGCCGTCACGGTCGACTACCAGGCGCGGAGCGAGCGCTCTGCCGAGTACGGAGACTGCTACGAGAAGTACGGCTACTACGCGCAGTTCGAGTACGACGATCAGGTGGGCTACAGCGGCCCCGGCACCTGCTACGCGATCCAGCAGAGCCTGAAGCTGGTGCGCCTGACGTCGCTGATCCCGGTGGTCCGGGGCACGTACGAGCTCGGCACGGGTCAGTACGTCGGGGTCTCGGCCACCGGTGACGACCGAACCTTCGTCACGCTGCAGAACGCGAACTACTTCTACGGCCCCGGGTACTACGACGGCTACTACAACTACGGCTGGGGCGTCGTCCCGGACGTGGACATGCCGGTCATCGTGCTCGCGGGTGTCCGCTCCGGCGACTTCGCCGCCGGTGAAGTCGTAGTGAAGGGCGGTGACTACTGGTCGGTGAGCGCGCTCCAGGCGAGCGGCAAGCGCGCGATCCTGTCGACCGGGTGGCGCGGTCAGCTCTCGGTCGTGGACGGCGCCGACGCCGCGTCACCCTCGGTGGTGAAGGAGGTCGAGATCCACGGCTACGTCTCCGATCTCGACGTCGCGGGTGACCAGGCGGTGGTCTCGCTCGGTCAGGACGGCGTGGAGCTCCTCGACCTCGAGTGAGTCAGTCTCGCACGGGAAGCGGCACCTCACGGGTCGCCGCTTCCCCGTCGAGCGCGACCGGAGCGATGCCGAGGCCGCGCTCGACAATCGAGTGGGCCAGGTAGACGAAGGGGGTGAGCGCGAGGGCGATCATGATCTTGAGCGTGTAAGCGCTGAAGATCATGTTCGTCATTTGGGGGACCGTGAGCGTGCCGGACCACGCAACGAAAGTGATGGTGACGGTGTCGATGAGCTGGCTCACGACCGTCGAGCCCGTGGCGCGGAGCCAGAGGAAGCGGTTGTTCGTGACCTTGCGCAGGGCGTGAAACACGCCGATGTCGACGAACTGGGAGACCACGTACGCCGTGAGCGAGGCCGCGATCATGCGCTGCGAACCAAGGAAAACGTTCGCGAAGGCCGACTCGGTCACGCCGTTCCAGCCGGGCTCGCGCGCGAGATCCGCGATGGGGACGGACCCGGCGATGAAGATGACGACGAACGAGAGCACGGCGAGGCCGAACCCGAGCAGCGTGACGAAGCGCGCGGCGCGCTTGCCGTAGAACTCGTTCAGCACGTCGGTCAGCAAGAAGGTCACCGGGAACGGGATCATGCCGACCGTGGTGGTGAACAGCTGCCCGAACATCGTGGTCTGCACGAGCTTGCCGCCGATGATGTCGCCGACGATGAGGCACGTGCTGAAGATGCCGGCGAGGATGATGAAGAGGCGCGTTCGAGCGTCGAGTTTCATTCGTCTTCTGCTCCCGCCGACTCCGGCTCTTCTTCCCCCGCCGCCTCGGGCTCCCACTTGCCCATCGCACGCGCGTCGACCCGAACCGGCCGCTTCTCCCCGCGCTCGACGCGCGCGAGCAGCTCGTCCAGGCACCCGAACAGGAGATCGTTGCCGTGGCGCTCGAAGGCGGCGAGGTTCTGCTCGTACGTATCGCTCTGGTCGAGGAAGCTCGTGATCGCCTGCTCGGAGAAGGCCGGGGCCCAGGCGCCGTACCCGAGCCTCCCGAGGTAGCGCGCGTTGAGCTCTTGCTCGAACTGCCCCTCGACCGGGATCGAGAGCAGCGGCACGCCGATGCTCACCGCCTCGCTCATCAAGCTGAAGCCGCCGCCGGCCACCGCAGCGCGCGCGGTCCGGAGATCGTCGAGGAACCCTTGCTCCGAGAACGGGCACAGCGTGACGTTCGCTTCCCGGCCCTCCTCCCCGTAACCGTAAACCCGGAAGCGGTAGCCGAGCTTGCGGAGCACCGGCAGGAGCTCTCGATTGCCCTTCTGGGTCTGATAGACGAGCACGTGCTCGCCGCGCTCGCGCCGCGCCGAGAGCACCTCGGGTCGCAGGATGGGCGGCACCAGCGTCGTGTACTTCTTCCTCACCTTCGGGAAGAAGAAGCTCGTGACGAGGTAGTGATAGGCCTTCGGCACCTTGATCTTCACCGCGAGCTTGGCGAGCCGAAAGTCCATGCCGCCTTCCTTGCGGAGAGACTTCTTGTGCTCGGTGCGGTTGATGATCTGAAGGTTGTCGATGCTGATCACCGGTAGCCGGTGGATCAGCGCGTAGAGCGCCGCCCAGGACTCGAAGTCGCTCACGACCACGTCGGGCCGAAAACCGGACTCGACCACGCGCCGGTAGACCTCGACGTTGCGCGCCACGCTCTTCGGGGCCTTGCGCAGGTTCTCGAACAGGCTCGCCGATCGGTCGAGCGAGTTCCCGAAGTACGAGAGGTGCAGCCCGTCGATCTCCTCCAGGCTCACTCCCGGAAGGTCGGCGAGTCGCTCCGCCAGCCAGCGGTGGGCACGCCCCGACACCACGACCTTGATGCGGTGCCCGCGTCGAGCCAGCCACTCCAGCACGACCCGGCTGCGAGTCGCGTGACCCATGCCTTCGCCGACGACGCCGTAGAGAATGTCCAAACGCCAACCTTTCGCAGGGAACGCGGCGCAGGATGCCACAGCTTTCCCGAGAATTCGCGTGCTCCCCCGCGCTCGCTCGAAACCTCAGGTTTTCAGGCCGGCTTCCAGCGCGCCGGAATTTAGTGTTAAGAGGGCGCCATGCGCACGGGTGACCTCAACGGCAAAGCGAAGCGTCACTTGAGAGCGCTGGCTCACGACCTGAAACCCACCGTCCAGATCGGTAACCAGGGCGTCACGAAGGGCGTCCTCGGAGCGGTCGACCAGGCCCTCACCGATCACGAGCTCATCAAGGTGCGCGTGTCGGGAGAGGACGTCGAGCTCGACGAGATCGGCGAGCAAGTCGCTTCTGGGACCCAGTCCCACTTGGTTCAGGTGATCGGCCGCATGCTGGTGCTCTTTCGGCGGCGCAAGAACAAGCCCGTCATCTTGCTGCCCGGCGAGAAGCCGCCCAAGGAGCGCCAGGGCGCGAACCTGCAGCGCACCGCCTCGCCGGCGGCGAAGAAGAAGCGCAAGAAGAAGGCCCAACAGCGGAAGCGCGGCCCCGCCGCCTCCAAGGCCGAAAAGGCCGATAAGACCGACAAGCCCAAGAAGACCGCCCCGAAGGAGGACTAGTGGCCGAACGCATCGAGCGCATTCGCGACGACGGAAACCTGGCTTGGCTCGACCTCGAGATGACCGGGCTCGATCCGACTTACGACGTCATCCTCCAGGCGGCGCTCATCATCACCGACTCCGAGCTCCAGGTTCTGGAGGAGTACGCCTGCGACATCTGGCAGCCCGAGTCGGAGCTCGCGAAAATGACGCCCTTCGTGCGGGACATGCACGAGACCAACGGGCTCATCGCGCGCGTCCGCAAATCCAAGCTCGACACCGTCGCCGCCGAGCGACGGCTCCTCGAGCGCATCGCGGGCTGGTGCAGCTACCCCGCGATCCTTTGCGGCAACACCATCGGCCAGGACAAACGCTTCGTCGAGCAGCACATGCCCGGCCTCTCCGGGTACCTGAGCTACCGGACCATCGACGTCACGTCGCTCAAGCTCCTCTCGCGCCTCTGGTACGGCGACGCCGCGGTCTTCCAGAAGCCGACCGAGGGCGAACACGACGCGCTGGTCGACATCAAGAACTCGATCGCCGAGCTCGCCCACTATCGGCTCAGCATTTTTCAACCCAAGAGCTAGCTCGTGGCGCGAGCCAGCGCGGCTCACTCCGGGAAATCTGAGTCGCGCGCTTCTACCCTGTCTTCGATCACTGCCCCGTGAAGATCTGGTTCTGAGATCTCCCGCCCTCCGCCCGGGTGCACTTTGCGGGAGGCGGAGTGCGACGGTCTCGTCGAGCAGAGTGACTACGTCACTCGCCCGGCTTCTTGGTGGCTGTGATCTGCAGCGGGTCCGCCGTTCGCGCGGCAAGAAGCGAGCGGCGCTCGCGGCCCCGAGCACCTTAGGTTTTCGTAACCTGCTCGACTTCGGCAAAGAGCGGGTGGCGCGTGGAAGTCGGGAGCGCTAAACCTGTCCTCCGGTTGGGGTGGACATGACCAGACGCACGGATTCAGACCTCGAGCAACAGGTCTCCTTCAAGGTGATGAGAGCGGCGGACGCGGCCTTCGTGGTCCTTGGGAGCGGGGATGAGCCGCCCCTCGTTCTGATGGAGGCGCTACGAGCTAGCGGGCTGCGCGTGGCGGCGAGCGGGTCCGAGCTCCTCGTGAGTCAGCCCGGCAAGAAGGTGGACACGCTCGGGCTTGCCGACCTTCTCAGAGAGAAAGGCTTCGTGACCGCTGTCGTGGTCCCCGTCGTCCGAGAAGCCGAGGAGCCCGCCACGGCGAAGGAAGTCACCGCCGAGATCCGAACGCACGCCGGCACGCTTTCGTTTTCGTTGGTTCCTTCGCCGGTGGCGCTCGACGGTCGCCGTCTCGATCTGACGAGGAGCGAAGAGCGGCTCCTCGCTCATCTTTGGGGAGCACGCGGGCAAGCCGTTACAGCAGCAGAGCTCGCCGCCGCGGTCTGGTCGGCCGAGCGCGCCTCCCTCAAGGCGCTCCGTGTCCACCTCTCCAAGCTGCGTCCCAAGCTCGCCAAGGTAGGTCTCGAGATCGAGACGCTGAAGGGGCGCGGCTATCGACTGAGCATCGTTCCGCCCCATGCAGCCGAACCCAAGCTCGTGAAAGAGGGGCCCGGGCCGCGTTATCGGCGCGCGGTCGCCACGGTCGTCAGCCCACTCAGGGCGATGCCCCGCTCCACAGCTCGGCATCACGCGCGAAGAGCTCGATCAGAAAGTCCATGGTGGCTCGCACCCGCGCCACTTTCGCGAGATCCGGGTGCACGACCAGCATGATGTCGCGCGAACCGACGATCTCGGGCGTGACACGCACCAACCCGGGCGCCGGATCGGCCATGAAGCAAGGTAGCGGGGCGAGGCCGAGCCCGACGAGCGTCGCGTCGAACACGGCGGCCACGCTGTTGCCGCGGAGCACCATGTTCGCGCTGCCCCCGTGTGCGCGGAGCCAGACGGCTCCTGGCACGCCCGCAAGGCTCGCGTCGAAGCCGATCACGTCGTGACCCTGCAGCTCCTCGGCGGACGGCGGCTTGCCCTTGCGCGCGATGTAGGCCGGTGACGCGTAGAGCGCCCAGGCAGCGCCGCCGATGCGGCGCCCGATGAGCTCCGGATCGCGAGTGTCGCGCAGCCGAACGGCCAGATCGGCCTCGCCGCGGCGGAGATCGAGATCGCGGTTGTCGCACAAGATCTCCACCATCAGCGCCGGGTGCAGCTCGCGGAGCTGAGCGAGCGCCTGCATCGTGTAGGCATTCAACGCGTCCGGAATGGTGAGCCGCACACGGCCCTCTGGCCGTTGGTCCGTCCCCGACACTAGCCGCTCGATGGCGTCGACGTGGGCGGCAATGCCTTCGACCCGCGGCACGATGTCGTTGCCCGCCAGGGTGAGAGAAAATCCTTCCGGCCCGCGACTGAACAAGCGCACACCGAGCGCGGATTCCAGCGCCGCGATCCTGCGGCCGACCGTCGTGTGCTCCACACCGAGCTCCCGCGCCGCGCCCGCCAACGTCCCCGCTCGCGAAACCGCAAGAAAGTAGCGGAGATCGTTCCAGTCCATGGCGTGTGCACTATCGCACGGGCCCTGTGCAGCCTTCAATCGTTCCCCTCGAGCGCTCCGTCGAGCATAGTGCCCTCGCTGCCGGACGCGAGGAGTCCTTGCGGCGACCCGCTATGTCTTCGGGTCTTTCCTCTGGGAGGAGTGGAGCTTCATGCGCCCGAATCGAGCCGTCACACCCGACCGTATCTTGCAGACCGGCCTCGGATTTTGGGGCTCGAAGGCGTTGCTGGGCGCCGTCGAGCTCGGTGTTTTCACGGGTCTCGCTCAGGGCGGCAAAGATCTCGCTCAGCTCGCGCGCGATCACCGGCTCCACCCCCGCCTTGCTCGTGACTTCTTCGACGCGCTCGTCGTGCTCGGGTTTCTCGAGCGCCGGGACGGCCTCTACACGAACACGGCAGAGGCTGCGGAATTCTTGGACCGACGCCAACCGACTTACCTCGGCCACGTGCTGGTCATGGCAAACGCTCGTCTCCATCGATCCTGGAACAAGCTCAACGAAGGTCTGAAGACGGGCTCGCCGGACAACGAAGTCGCTCCGATCTCCGATGCTTTCGGCAGGCTTTGCTCGGAGCCTCAGCGGCTGAGAGAGTTTCTCGCGGCGATGACCGAGCAGAGCCGCGCGGCGAATCGAGCGATCGCTCGACGACTGCCCTGGTGGGACTACAAGACCTTCGTCGACATCGGAACAGCGCAAGGGGACTTGGCCGTGCAGGTCGCGCTCGCGAACCCGCACCTTCGAGGGACGGGCGCCGACGTCTCGATCGTCGCGCCGATTTTCGAGGATTACGCGGCGGAGCAAGGCGTCGCCGAGCGACTGCGCTTCTTCAGCTACGATTTTTCTTCCGACGCGCTGCCGAAGGCGGACGTGATCTTGATGGGTCACGGGCACGTGCTCCACGCGTTCGACCTCGAGACCCGGCGCAGCCTGGTGCGCAAAGCGTACGAAGCGCTGCCTCGCGGCGGCACGCTCCTCGTCTACGAGAACTCGATGGACCGGGTCTCCGCGGACGGCGCCTTCGCGCTCTTCAGGGGTGTCAGCGAGCTGGTCCGCGAAAGGGACCAGCGTGACGACGTGGCGGCGTGCAGGCAGTGGATGCAAGAAGCCGGCTTCCGCCACTCGCGCGTCGAGCCGCTCGCGAGCCCCGAATCGATCGTCATTGCTCAGAAGTAACGAACCTCGACCGAGAAAAAGAAGAGAAGGATACGATCATGACCGACAAGAAAATCATTGCCGTCGTGGGTGCCACCGGAGCGCAGGGCGGCGGGCTCGTCCGTACCATCGCCGCGGACGGCGGAGGGCCGTTCAAGGTACGCGCGGTCACGCGCAACCCGAAGAGCGACCGCGCGCTCGAGCTCGCCAAGCTCGGCGCCGAGGTGGTCGCGGCGGATCTCGACGATCCGGCGAGCGTCAAGCAAGCGTTCCGCGGGGCGTACGGCGCCTTCTGCGTCACCAACTTCTGGGAGCACTTCTCGGTCGAGCGCGAGCTCACCCAAGCGCGCGCCATGGCGGACGCGGTGAAGTCGGAGGGTGTCGAGCGCGTCGTTTGGTCGACGCTCGAGGATACTCGCCTCCAGATCCCGCTCAGCGACACTCGCATGCCCACCCTGCAGGGTAAGTACAAGGTGCCCCATTTCGACGGCAAGGGAGAGGCCGACCAGTACTTCCGCGAGAGCGGCGCGGCGGTCACCTACTTCGCCGCGGCGTTTTACTGGGACAACTTCATCCACTTCGGCATGGGGCCGAAGCGCGGCCCGGACGGCAAGCTCAACCTCATCTTGCCGCTCGGCAAGAGCAAGCTCCCGGGCATCGCCGCGCAAGACATCGGCCCGGCGGCGTACGGCGTCTTCAAGAGCGGCTCCGAGTTCATCGGCAAGCACGTGGGCGTGTCCGGCGAGCAGCTGACGGGCGAAGAGTATGCAGCTCGCTTCAGCGCCGCGCTCGAGCCCGTCACGTATGCCCCCCTGACGCCCGACGCCTACCGCGCGCTCGGGTTCCCCGGCGCCGACGATCTCGGCAACATGTTTCAACACCACGAGGCCTTCAACGCCGAGGTGTGCGCGCTGCGTGACGTCGAGCGCACCCGCAGGCTCTACCCCGGTGTGATGAACTTCGCGCGCTGGCTCGAGCAGAACGCGAGCCGCATCCCGCTCGATTGAGCCTGGTTCGCCGCTGACTTTTGCGCAGCCGTCCGCGCGAGCTCGCGCTTGCACCACTCGCCGGAAGTGGTTCGCTTGATGCGAGCTCGCGATGACGTCGAGATCTCCCTGCGACGAAGCGGCGATCCGACGCGCGGGCCCCTGCGCGATCGAAGCGAGCTCACGGGAGCGTCACGCGGCCCTGATCGCCGCGGTGCTCGGCTCGAGCCTCGTCTTCATGGATGGGACGATCGTGAACGTGGCGCTCCCCACCCTTCAGCACGAGCTCGGCGCCACCATCGTCGAGGCGCAGTGGGTGGTGGAGGCGTATGCGCTGTTCCTCTCGGCGCTCTTGCTCGTGGGTGGCGCGCTGGGTGATCGGTACGGGCGAAGGCGGATGTTCGCGCTCGGGACCCTCGTGTTCGCTCTCGCGTCGGCCGGGTGCGGGCTCGCGCCGAACCTGTCGGCGCTGATCGCCGGGCGAGCGCTGCAGGGGATCGGCGGCGCCCTGCTCACGCCAGGCAGCCTGGCGCTCATCAGCGCGGCGTTCTCCGAGAAGGATCGCGGCCGCGCCATCGGAACCTGGTCCGGCGCGAGCGGGGTCGCGGCCGCCGTCGGCCCCGTGATCGGCGGGTACCTCATCGACCAGGTATCCTGGCGCTTCGCGTTCCTCGTCAACCTGCCGCTCGCCGCCGCGGCGCTCGTCGTCCTCTACCGGGGAGTGCGTGAGAGCCGGAACGAGGAAGCAGAGCGCACTGACTGGCTCGGCGCCACCCTCTGTACCCTGGGACTCCTGGGCCTGGTGTTGGGCTTGCTCGAGTCGTCGAGGCTCGGCTTCGGAGCGCCGCTCGTCGTGAGCGCCCTCGTCGGAGGCGTGGCCCTGCTCGCGCTCTTCTTGTTCGTCGAGACGCGGAAGCGAGCGCCCATGGTGCCACTCGAGCTCTTTCGTTCCCGCCCCTTCAGCGTCGCCAACCTGCTGACGCTGCTGCTCTACGCGGCGCTCGGCGGCACCCTGTTCTTCCTGCCGTTCAACCTGATCGAGCTCCACGGCTACTCCGCGACCGGCGCGGGGGCTGCGCTCTTGCCCTTCGTCGCGATAGTCTTTCTCCTGTCTCGCTGGGCGGGCTCTCTCG
>JAEZYO010000674.1 GCA_023419055.1 Pseudomonadota bacterium
GGTTGAACGCGCTCTCGAACGCCAGCTTGCGCTCCTCGGCGGCCATGACCGCCACCTCGGCGTTGGCGAGCAGCCGTTGCTCGGCCTCGAGCGGGGCTCGACGCGCGCGCAAGAGGTCGAGCTTCTCCGTGAGCTTGCGGCGCTCGACGTTGAGCCGCTTCTCGAGCTCGAGGTCCGAGCTCAGGCCGCGGTACAGGCGCTCGAGTCGCGTCGCGTGATCGACCAGCGCGTCGAAGCCACCACCCACCGGCAAGAGCCCGGCTCGCACCAGGCGCACGTAGGCGCGGCCCCGCACGATCGAGCGCGCGTGGGTGAGCGCGGTCTCGCGCGTGATCTCGTCGAGGCGCTTCTTGATCGCTTGCTCGTCCTTCTCGATGACGCGCAGCACGCGCTCGAGCTCTCCGGCCGTACCACCCTTCGGTGTGGGATCCGGCGCCGCCGTCGGGGGCGCGGCCGGCAGGGGCGCGTCGTTCGAATCAAAGGCCGCGGCGGAGCTCCCCGCCACGAGCAACAGCACCAAAGCGGTTCTGAGGCGCTTCATACCGAGAGGAATTTCCTCAGGCTGACGAATGCCGCGACCGCTCCGAGCAGGCCGCCGAGCGCGACCATGCCGAACACGATCGACAACGGCAAGAACGATGGCTCCTGCCCGAGGAGCGCGACGATCTGCCGGTCGACGTGGCTTTGCACGACCAGGAACACCGCGCCGAGCAGGAGCAGCGCGAGCGCGGCCCCGATCGCGCCTTGCGCCGCGCCCTCGAGCACGAAGGGCTTTCGCACGTAGGCGTCCGTCGCGCCGACGAGCTTCTGCACCTCGACCTCGATGCGACGGCGCTGCAAGCTGAGCCGAATGGTGGAGGAGACCACGCTCACCACCGCCGCGAGCACGACGATGCCGAGCAGCAGGGACGCTGCCACCCCGCCCGAGAGCACGCTGCCGAGCCGCTCGCTCCAGGAGCCGTAGGTCTCGACGCTCTCCACGGCGGGCAGCGCCTGAAGCTGCGTCGCGAGCTTCTGCACGCGATCGGCCGCGGTGCCGCTCTGCACGGAGACCTCGAGCGACGCCGGGAACGCGTCGGCGGGGAGCGCCTCGAGCAACGGATCGCCCGCCGCGCCGGAGACCTCTCGCCGCGCGTCTTCGCTCGACACGCGCCGCACGGCGACGACGTCCGCGCTCGCCTTCAGCGCCTTCTCGATGGCGTCGATCTGCGGGGGCGTGGCTTCGCGCCGGAGATAGACCGAAGCGCGCCCGAGGCTCGCCCAGCGGTCGCGCACGCGGTCCACGTTGACCACCGCGAGCAGCGTCGCGGTCAAACAAACGAAGGCGACCGCCACCGAGAAGACGCTGAGCAGGTAGAGCCGCCAGTCGTTGCGGGCACCGCGGAAGGCTCGTTGAATCGGGGTCATGGTCGTGGTGCTCGCTTCACGCTACTTCCGAGAGCCCGTGGGGCACGTCGGTGGCGCGACCTTCGTCGAGCACGACGACGCGCCGCGGCCTGACGTCGAGCAACGAACGATCGTGGGTGGCGAACAGAACGGTGACGCCGGTTTCGTTGATGTCTTCGAGGAGCCCGAGGATGTCGAGCGCGAGCTGCGGATCGAGGTTCCCGGTAGGCTCGTCGGCGAGCAGGAGCGCCGGCTCACCGACGATGGCGCGCGCGATCGCGACGCGCTGCTGCTCACCGCCCGAGAGTCGACCGGCGAGCTCGGCGCCACGACCGGCGAGCCCGACGCGCTCGAGCGCCTCCGCCACGCGCTGTCGAGTGGTGCGCTGCGGTAGGCCGAGCACCTCGAGCGGCAGGGCCACGTTCTCGATGACCGACCAGTTTTGGACCAGCTTGAAGTCTTGAAAGACGATCCCGATGTTGCGGCGCAGGAACGGGACCGAGCTCGCGGTCAGGCGCCCGATCTCGCGACCCAGGAAGAGGATTCTCCCCGCGTCGACGTTCTCCGCCGCGTGGAGCAGGCGGAGCAGGGTGCTCTTCCCCGCCCCCGAAGGGCCGGTGATGAAGACGAACTCACCCCGCGCAATCTCGAGATTGAGCCCCCTGAGGACCGGCGCGTCCGAGCGGTACGCCTTGTGAACACCCTCGAAAACGAGGATCGGGCGTGCCGCGGCCTGGGGGTCGAAACGGTTCCCTTGCCGAAGTATCGGCTGGAAGGGTCGCCCTTTGGCGCTCGGATCCATACTGGTCGAGGTATCAGGGAGCTCGAAACTGGAACAAGTTTTCGGTTACTGAAGCGATGCGCGTCGTCTACTTCGGACTCCCACTCGGGGCGTGCCTGCTCCTCGAAGACGGGCACGAGCTCGAGCTCGCGGTGCTCTCGCCCCTCGAAGCGCCGGGTCGCAGGCGCTTGCGGCGCTTGCTCGGCGACGCTCGGGTGCTCGACGCCCTGTCCGCCGATCCCGGGATGGATGCGGAAATCGAGCGGCGCCTCGAAGCCGCTCCACCGGATCTCATCGTGAGCTGGTTCTGGACTCGCAAGCTCCCCGCGCGGTTCCTCGAGCTCGCGCGTCTCGGTGGTATCAACGCGCACCCTTCGCTCCTCCCGCGGCACCGCGGGCCAAACCCCTACTTCTGGGCCATCGACGCGGGCGACGCCGAGACGGGCGTGACGGTCCATCGCCTGACGGAGGGCTATGACGAGGGCAACGTGCTGCTCTCGTCCAGGCTCGCCGTCGGCGAACGAAACGCGTGGCAGCTCGCGCGCGCTCTGGATCGTCCGGCGCTCGCCTTACTGCGGGAGACGGCTCGACGGCTTCGTCACGACCAGCCGCTCACCGAAACGTCACAGGACGACCGGCTCGCGACCTGGGCTCCCGAACCGAGCGGCGACGAGCTCCGCGCCCCCTTTGAATGGCCCGTCGAGCGCGTGCTCCGGCGAGTGAGGGCTCTCTCTCC
>JAEZYO010000753.1 GCA_023419055.1 Pseudomonadota bacterium
AGATGAATGGCGACGAGAGACGACGAGCAAGCCGTATCGACAGCCAGGCTCGGTCCGCGAAGGTCCAGGTAATACGAGAGCCGATTCGCGGCGATGCTGAGCGCGTTCCCCGTCCCTGCGTAGGCGCCGATCTCCGCGTTGGTGCGGACCATCAGCTGCGCGTAGTCGTTCGAGCTGATGCCGACGAAAACACCCGTACGGCGAGAGCTCGCGACATTGCCCAGCGCTCCCGCTCGCTCCAGCGCTTCCCACGCCGTCTCGAGCAGCAATCGCTGCTGCGGGTCCATCTGAGCCGCTTCTCGCGCTGACACGCCGAAGAAGTCCGCATCGAATCCGTCGACTTCCGGCAAGAAGCCGCCCGATCCAGCGGCAAGCGCGGGCCGATCGTTCGCGCGAGGATCGCCCACGAGCGCGTCGGACACCGCATCCAGTCCGTCGCGCAATAGGCACCAGTAGGCATCCACGTCGGGGGCACCAGGGAAGCGGCAGCTGAGCCCGACTATCGCGATCGCTTCGTTGGTGTTCGCTCCGTGGTGCTCGACGATGGCGTCCTGCGTACTCTCCTCGCGAGCCAGGAACCTCGCGAGTGCCCTGATCGTCGGGTACTGGTAGGCGACAATCGGAGGGACGCGCCGGCCGAGCCACGGCTCGAGATCCCCAGCGAGGCTGACCACATCTACGGAACCGAGTCCGAAATTGACGAACTCGTCGTCCAGGCCGACGCTGGCAACCTCGACGCCGAGGCGCGCCGCAACCCAGGCCGTCAGCCATTCTTCTGCACCTTCGCGCTGAGCAGAGGCATCAGCCGCGGATACGCTCGCAGAAGCTCTCTTTACCGACTGCGCCGGTGAGGACGAGGGCGGAACGGTTCGGGAGGCCTGCTGCCAGCCGAAAACGAGCTTGAGTTCACCGTCCCGAAACGCCGCTCGGCAGGCGTGACGCTGAATCTTGCCGCTCGAAGTCTTGGGCACGGCCCCCGTAGCCACGAGCGCCACCGAGAAAACCTCGGCCCCGTGCTCCTCAGCCACCGACTCACGGATCCTGCGCACGAGCTCTTCGTGGGAAGCGCTCGGGTGCCGACCGATCTCCTGGACGATGACCAGCCGCTCTTCACCCGCGTATTCGACGGCGAACGCGGCGCCACTCCCTGCACGCACGTCGGGGTGACACCGGCTTACGGTGAGCTCGATGTCCTCGGGGTGAAGGTTCCTGCCACGCAGGATGATCAGATCTTTGAGCCGGCCGACGACGAAGAGCTCGCCCTTCGCGAGGAAGCCGAGATCCCCTGTGCGAAGGTATCCGTCAGCTCCGTCCCCCAGCTTGACGTCGAACGCGTTGCGCGTGAGCTCGCTCTTGCGCCAGTAACCCGTCGCCACGCTCGGCCCTGACACCCAGATTTCACCGACACGGCCCTCCTCACAGGGGGACAAGGTGTCGGGATTGACCACTTCGATGCGATGGCCGGGAGCTGGTCGACCACTGCTCACGAGCGCTTTGCCGTCCTCGCGCGGAGACGCTCGACGTTCGCGCAAACTCTCGGCATCGAACGTCGCGATCACCGGAGGCTCGGCGTGGCTTCCGCCGCTGAGAATCAGCGTCCCTTCGGCCATCCCGTAACACGGATAGAAGGCCTTGCGGTCGAAGCCGCACGGAGCGAACACGTTCGCGAAGTGTTCGAGCGTCTCCGCGCGAACCGGTTCAGCGCCGTTGAACGCCACTCGCCAGCTCCGGAGATCGAGCTTCTCGAGATCTTCAGGCCGCGCTTTGCGCGCACAGAGCTCGTACGCAAAGTTCGGACCGCCGCTGACTTCCGAACGCGTTCGCGAGATCGTCCGGAGCCACCGCATCGGGCTCTGCAGAAACGACGCGGGGGCCATCAGGTACGTGTGGACCCCGTGATAGGCGGGCTCCAGGATCTGCCCGATGAGCCCCATGTCGTGATACGGCGGGAGCCAGCTCGTCGAACTGCTTCCAGGGCGCAAGCCGAAGAAGCGCCCGATGCAGCGCAAATTGTGCATCAGGTTGCGATGCGCCAGCATCACGCCCTTGGGTGCGGACGTAGACCCGGAGGTGTACTGAAGAAAGGCGAGCGCTTCCGCTTCGACGCCAGGATCTCGCCAGGCGTCTGCTCCGATGAGCGACACCGTATCGGTGGCGATCCAGTCCGCACCTTCCGTGAAGGCCTGTTCCGGTACCTCGCCCTCGGGCGCCGTAGCGAGCTTGGACTTGCTAGCGAACACCTTCGCGCGCGCAATCGTCGCGGTAGTGCTGAGCACAACCCGTGCGCCGGCGTCCCCCACGATGCGCTGAAGCCTCGCAAGCTGACGCTCGTTCAGCGGAGGATACGCTGGCACAGCTAGCCTGCCCGCGTAGAGGCAGCCGAAGAATCCGGCGATGTAGTCGAGGCCCGGGGGATAAAGGAGGAGCACCGGGCCTGCGTCCTCGGCCCGCTCCTGCAGGTGCGCAGCGATGGCACGAGCGCGCGCGTCGAGCTCCGCGTACGTCACGCTGATCTCCTCGTCATCCCCGTCTGTTAGGAACGTGTAGATGACGAAATCGGGTGAACGAGCAGCTCGCGCACGAAGCACTTCCACCAGCGTGGACCAGTGCTCGTCAGGCGCAGCTATGCGTTCGCTACTCGAAATGGAGCTCGACAAAAGGAACCTCGTGACCCCGTGCGGACGCGCAACAGTTGTCCGAGGGACGAGAGGGAAACAATTACATCGTTCATATAGGACCCATAGGCCAAGCCCTATCGATAGCGAGAAACGATAAGCACAGCCTTGCGCTTCGACCACGGACGGGCGAGGCTGCGTCCCCCTGCCGACCTCGCCGCGCCCGAGCGTCGCGGCGCCGTACAGAACTTGAAAATCGCGACTCCGCGAATGACTGCCCCCACCCTCACCCCCGCCCCGATGCTGGTGCTGGCGTTCCCTCATGCCGGCGCGAGCGCGACTTGCTACCAGCCCCTCGCGCGCGCCCTACCGAGCTCCTTCAGTTGGGTCACGCACGAGCTGCCCGGCCGTGGAACGAGGCTTCGAGAGCCGCTGCGGCGCACGATGGCCGCGTTGGTCGACGATGCAGTGGAACGTCTCCACGCATCCTTCGAGCAGCCATACGTTCTTTACGGGCACAGTCTTGGCGCCTGGTTGGCACGCGACGTCGCGCACAAGCTCCGCGAGCTCGGTAGGCGCGCTCCCCAAGGCCTCTTCGTCTCGGGGCGCCGTGGTCCTAGCGCCCCTTCCACGACACAGCCGTTGCACGACCTGCCCCCCCAAACCTTCCGGCAACGCCTGGCAACCTGGGGCGGTACGCCGAGGGCGGTGCTGGACGACGCCGAGCTGATGGCGTTCTTCGAACCCATCCTTCGCGCCGATCTGGAGGTGCTCGAGTCCTGCTTACCGGACCGCGGCCCACCGCTGGATGTTCCGATTCACGTGGCGCTAGGTGATGAAGACGACGTGACGGTCGAGCAGGCCCGAGCCTGGGAGCGCGAGAGTACGCGACCCATCAAGATCTCGTCCTTCAGCGGTGGACACTTTTTCATTCGCGATCACGCAGCGAGTCTCGCGGGGCTGATCGGGGCCGCGTTTCATGCGTCCCCCAACGCGGCGGTGCCCTGAGGCGTACTTTCTCGAAATCCGGCCGCACCCAGTACACGAGAGGACACCATGAGCATCCTGAGAGAGATCGCCGGCCATGCTCTGCACGTCGTCAAGTCCCCGATCAAGGGCTTCCGCATGCTGACCACCGGGGACTCCGCGGCGTTCTACACCCTTCTGGGTGACGATCTCGTGTTCTTTCACGGGGACCAATTTCAGGATACGGAGAAGCCCCTGTGGCTGAACTTCGGCTACTGGAAGGAAGCTCGCAGCTACCCCGACGCCGCCGTTGCCCTGGCCAGGCTGCTCGCTGATTGGGCTGACCTGCGCGAGACGGACGACGTGCTGGACGTGGGCTTCGGCTTCGGCGAGCAGGACATCGTCTGGGTCAAGGATCACAAGGCAAAGCATATTACGGGCCTCAACATCACCCCGCTGCACGTCGATGTCGGTCGCAAGCGGGTCGCAAGGGCCGGGCTCGAGCGCCGCATCGACCTCCGGCACGGGTCAGCGACCGACCTTCGTGAATTTCATGACGGTCAGTTCGACAAGGTGGTCGCCTTGGAGTGTGCCTTCCACTTTCGCACGCGAGACGACTTCTTCGACCAAGCATTCCGCGTGCTGAAACCCGGCGGCCGCCTCGCAGCCACCGATCTACTCAGCCTGCCCGGATACCGCTCCACCCTCGTGCACCGACTCTTCCGCAAGTACGGCGACAACCCGGAAGCGAACGTGTACGACCTCGAAACCTGCAAAGCGAAGCTCGCGAGCCTCGGCTACGTCAACATCAAGGGCGAATCCATCGCTCACCACGTCTACCCCGGCATCGACCAGTACACGCGCCTCCGCAGGCAAGGCGCGAAGATGTCGGACATCCAAGTTCACGTAACCGGCGAGAAGGACGAAGGCCGTATCCAGAACGGCATGGACGACTACGTCGTCTACAGCGCGGAAAGGCCGCGCTCCGATTGAGAACTATCTGAGCTACGCGTCGTCTGGCCCGATTCTCCCAGGAAAGCCCTGCACGGACTGCTTGATGCGCGACCGCGTGCTGATGAGGTTACGACGAGCGCGGTCGACCGCGGCATCGAAGTCTTCGCCCTCCTTCTGGGCGAAGTCGAGCGCGCCACTCAGCACCGCTAGTCGCGCCAGCGTGCGCACGGGACCGGTGCTCGCTTCGCCTCCATCCGTGCGGCCGCCCTCGCTGTCGGCCTTGGCCTCGGCGAACTCCTCCATGATCACGAGTGGATCCAGCGAGCCGAAGCGTTCGTCGATCCAGTAAGCCAGCTGCGGACCATCACGCCGTCCAGAACCGGCTGATCGAAGTACATGCAGTCTCGGTGCTTCTGTTTGGCTTCATCGTCCAGCGGTTTGATGCGCGCTGATCACGATGGGGAGCAACGAGCTCCTGAAAGAGAAGCTCGCCTTCGGTGAGCCGTTCGTCCTGGCGAACTCGGCGGTGTCCGTGTCGTTCCCCATGTACCTCGACGGCACTGAGCCAGCGGCCAATGTCTCGAGACCGGTCAACGACTTCACCAAGCCGTTGCCTGAAGAAGTGGTCGCCCTGCTGCGCCACGGTGGCATGGAACGTGCCGCGAGGATTCTCTTCGTCGGTATCCCGTCCGACGTGAAGACGCCCGAGGTGGTCGCGACGATCAGGGAGTCGCTGGGCTCGCCCGCGCGGCTTCGACGGCACGCACACCTCGTGAGATCAACGAGTTGATGGGAGCCTACCCTAGGGATGCTCTCCCCGGAGATCAGGAAGCGGCTAGGGTCATCGGAGCCCGGATTCGACAACTCCTCGACCAGCTCGTCGCGGCCGACCCCGAACCCGACGCGCCTTCACCGCGGCGATGTTCTCCGATCTCTACAGGACGGCGATGGGCGAACGACCCGATCTCGCGGCACTCGAGCCGAAGTACGCACCGCTGCTCGACCAAGAAGCGTTCGGCGAGGCGAGGTACCAGGGAGCCTTCATGGTCTTGTTCCCTGACTCCCCTACGACGAAAGCTCTCGAGGAGCAGGAAGCCCAAGAGGCGAAGCAGGCCGAAGTAGACGCCGAGCGACGCGAAGCTAACGTCGCCACCCAAGACGCCTGGCTCGAGGTACAAGGCCGCGCCGATGAAATCGCAACCTTGGCCTACAAGATCAGGTTCGGAGAGCAGAACTTCGTCAAGACTCGACACAACCAGCGCGGACTCGAGTCGATGCGGAAGTACAGGACGAGTCTTGTCAGGGATGCCTTCTGCCACTAGAAACGCGCCTTCCTGAAGCTATCCCGCATCGCCGAATTCAACCGTCGAGCCGCTGAACACTGCAAGAGCGAGGCACCGACCGACGTAGGAATCGGCGGCGGCGAAAAGGTGCTCAGCACCAAATGCAGGGCCGCGTTTGCTACCGGCTGCTGACACAGGTTTGCCCGGGCCTGCCCACGAAGACCCTCCCGTCGAGGTCGACCCAGGGCGCTACTTTGCCTCATACTTCGTGAAAATAGATCTATTGCGGAAGGACGTACTTAGACGAGATCACGGTTCATAGCTGTATTCGGTTCGCACCCGAACCTCTGCGGCAATCAAGTCGACGTCAAGTTCGAGCTCCCCAACGGCACCGCCGCTGTCGCCGAGATTGAGACCATCGATGGCTGGACCGGCGCACACCAGTGCATCAAGTATCGTGCGCTACACGAACCGAGCTTGGGGCAAGCGTTGGGCAGCGGCCACGTTCATGCAATCCTTGTCGCGCACTACTCCGACGCCCGAACCGTCGCCTTCGCGCGGAAGTACGGGATCAGGCTCGTAAGGAAACAACTCTAGGGGGGAGCTCCCAAGGATGCCCGCTGCAGCAACGACACGCGTCTGACAAACCCTTTATGCCAGGCGCGCTCCCTTGCGCTCAGAACGGCTCTTCTTCGAAGACCACGGGCCGCAGCCGACGTGGTTCGGCTTGAACCGCGATAGCAGCGCACTGAGTTTCGAAGTGCCACCAGCGAAATCCCCAGGGCCGCTCGTCGGCAGGATGGGACTGGAACGTTTCGAGCTCAGCCGTCCCATCCACGCGTGGGTGGAGTGCGAAGCAATCGAGCCCAAGCGAAAGGCCTACCCCGCGAGCCTTCAGGTAGGCCTCCTTGAGAGACCAGAGCGTGAAGAAGCGCCGCGTTTGCTCGTGCGTCCCGAGCGCCCGGAGCCTTTCGAGCTCTGGCGACGAAAAGAAGCGATCTGCGATCTCGAGCGGCGCTCGTTCGCGCACCTCTTCCACATCGAAGCCCACGTCGGAGCTCATCGTCACGGCGCAACCCACCAGCCCGCGCGTATGCGCCAGGTTGAAGCGCAGGCGAGCGATCTCGGGGTCGACCTGGAAGGGGAAGACCAGCTCGGGCCGCCCGCTGGGATTTCGCTCGAAGCGGAGCTCATCCGCGGCGATTCCCGTGTAACGCCCGAGCTCTCGACGTAAAAGGGCGTGCGCCACCACGTAAATCGCGCGGTCACGGTCGAAACGGAAGCGGTCAGCTTGCTCTCGTTCGTCTACGGGAAGGAGCTCGTAAGCCCGCTGGATGGCGATCGCGTCATGGCTCTGCGGCCGTGCAAAGAACACGTGGACCTCGTCTGCCTGAGGGGGATCTCGACGGTCCGACGCTCCGCGCAACACTGGCGCACCCTACGGCGTGAGACCCGAAAAGTCATCGATCATGCCGCGGCGGCATTTCCTAGCATGCGCGAATCCGGTTCCCGGCGGCGGCCATTCCAGCAGGCTGGTGAGGCAGTCGTCATGGGCGCGGCAGCGATCAGTCGCGCTGCGGCGAAACGCTTCGACTTGCGGACACGTTCCGGATCGGGCGCGGTAACGCCTTGGTACAGCTTGGCACCGACCTGGATTTCAGTACCGTTGGTGCCGCCTGGTGCCGTTGGCTCTCACCCGCTCTCGAACGATCACGGCAGGTTGCGGCACGACGACGTACCAAGCGCCGGGGCCAGCCCTCTCTTAATCCGTTGGCTTCAGGTTCAAGTCCTGAATGGCCCACCCAGCGAAGAGCGGACCCCACACGGTCCGCTCTTTTGCATTTCACGCTTCGCCCAGCGTGGGCTTCTCCACGCACGGTGGTGGGAGCTGAGGAGCTCGGGCGCGCTACTAAAGCCGAGTGCGGAGCGAGGCTCTCACTCGTCGAGGCTGGCCTCCGCGAGCGCCCGGTCGAGTAGCTCGGTGAGCGCCAGCCGCTCAGCCCAGGCGCGAGCGTACTCGAGGTCGAAGAGCGGCCCCTGAACGGCGATCACGCCGACGACGTCCTTCCACTGGCGTTCGGAGCTCCCTTGGCCCTTGCGGTACCAATCGCGCTTTTGCAGCACGATATCCTCGGGGCTCGCAAACCAGATCTTGCTGTCACGCAGCGCCACCAGAACCCTGCGCTTCATCTCTTCTTGACCGAGGGCGTCCCCACCCAACACGAAGATGTCCACCTTCAGCATGGTCGCGAGGTGAATGATGTTGAACGACGCGCGGCGACGGATGGCGTCGCTGATCATCTCGGCGTCGATGTAGAACTCCTGCTCGAGGGCTGAGACCAAGTCACGGACGTGGCGGCCTGCGATGCTCGCCACGATGTCCACGTCCTGCGTCGTTCGCGGCAAGCCTGAACCGAGCTGGCAAGCGAGCCGCCGACCAGGTACTCCACGCCCAGGCGTTCGAGCTCTGCCGCAACGCGAAGCGTGACGACGATGGGTTCCGCGTCGATGCTCACGGGCAACGAGCAGAGCGATGCGCCTCAGCGCGTGCCACGAGCGCCTTGCCGTAACGCAGCGTCGCCAGGCGCAATCGCATTCGTCGTTCGTTGATGGGACCCTCCCTCAAGCGAATGCCCGCCTCCGTCAGCTCGTCCGCGGCCCGACAAAGCGCCATGGCTTGTTCCAGGCGACCGTCTGGGCCCAGCCGACGCAAGCCGAGGATGAGTCGGCGCTCCACGTCGCGATGGGTGTCGTTCGGAACACCAGGTAGCTCCATGGCGCGAGTATGCCTCGACCCCAGGCCCGGATGCCACGACAGGCGGCGCGCAGCGTCGGCGGACGTGTAGCCTCGCCACCAGCGCTCTCGCGCTCGCGCCGGCTTGGTCCGTTCACACCTGCTTCAAGCGACGCAACTGGTTAGAAATATCCATGCGTTGCGACAGATCCTCCTGCCCGCTCGCGCTCGACCGGCACGCCCAGCCCTGTTCGCTACCCATTTTCCGGCCGGTGGCCTTTGCAGCGCACCGCGAACCGTTACCGCGGTGTTCCCTCACGAGCCCGACAGGTGTTGGGATCACTGCTCGCCGAGCTCGAGCAGGGCTTCGAGATCGCCGCGAGTCAGCTTCGCCGACAGCGCACCGTCGCCCATGAGGGACTCGACGAGCTCGCGCTTCTGCGCTTGGAGCTCGGCGACGCGCTCCTCGACCGTGCCGCGCGCGAGCAGGCGGTAGGCGATGACGGTGCGCTTCTGGCCGATGCGGTGGGCGCGATCGATCGCCTGCGCTTCGACCGCTGGGTTCCACCAGGGATCCAGGATGAAGACGTAGTCGGCAGCGGTCAGGTTGAGGCCGATGCCACCTGCCTTCAGGCTGATCAGGAAGACGCCGAGGGAGGGGTCGGTCTGGAAGCGCTCGACGCGCTCGGCACGATCCGTGGTCTTGCCGTCGAGGTACTCGAAGGTCACGCCTGCTTCCTCGAGCCTCCGCCGGACGATCGCGAGCAGGCTCGTGAACTGAGAGAAGACGAGCGCCTTGTGGCCCTCGGCGTGCACCGAGCGCAGCTGTTCGAGGAGGAGCTCGACCTTGGCGCTGCTCTCGTGATCGCGGCTGCGATCGATCAAGCCCGCGTGGCAGGCCGCCTGACGCAGGCGCAGCAGCGCTTCGAGCACGTGGGGGGTCGACCGCTCCGGCCCGAACTCGCGGAGCTTCTTCCCGATGCTCGCGCGGTAGTGGCGAGCGAGCTCGTCGTAGTGCGCCCGCTCGTCCTTGTCGAGATCGACGTAGAGCGTCTGCTCGATGCGGTCGGGGAGATCCTTGGCCACCTCGCGCTTGGTGCGGCGTAGGATGAAAGGTCGAACGGCCCTTTGAATGAGGTCGCAGGCCTGAAGGCTCGGCCGTGCGCGGCCCAGCGCTTGCTTGAGCCCGGGGAGCTCACCGAGCAAACCCGGGTTCAGGAACTCGAACAGCGACCAGAGCTCGCCGACGTGATTTTCAACGGGCGTGCCGCTCACAGCGATACGCCTCTGTCCGCGGAGCAGCTTCGCCGCCCGCGCCGTGGCGCTGCTCTCGTTCTTGATGGCCTGCGCCTCGTCGAGGACGATGGTCTCGAAGGAGTGCTTGGCCAGCTCGACGGCGTCGAGCCGTAGCGTGCCGTAAGTCGTCAGGACGATCTCGGCCGCGTCCTCCCCCTCGCCCCAGAGGGCGCCGGGCTTGCCTCGCTCTTTCCCCCAGTGGACGTGTACGCGCAGATCTGGCGCGAAGCGTTGAGCTTCCGCGAGCCAGTTCCCGAGCAACGAGCGCGGCACAACGATGAGCGATCGCCGAGGAGAGGGCGTCGACGTGGGGCCCTTCGTTCGCCGTGCTCGTGAGC
>JAEZYO010000788.1 GCA_023419055.1 Pseudomonadota bacterium
ACGAACGCGGCCTGTCGCAAGCGGATGCTCCCGTGATGGAACTTCCAGTTGAAGTGCGTCACGAAGACGGGCTGCCTACCTGCCGGAGTGTCGACCAAACAGTAGAGCAGAGAGCGCGTCTCCCCGCTCTCGATCCCGGGGAGGGATAGCCGTTCGCTCTCGATGATCGGGTGGCGACTGAGGAGCGCGTTCCCCATGGCGAGACCGCCGCCGTAGTCGGCAGCCTGCGCGTACGCGAGCTCGAAGCCGAGGTTCTCGGCTATTTCCGTTGCCTGATCGTTCTCCCGGCGGAGCGCGCTCTCCGGAGCGTCCGGAGGAGTGAGGCGCATCACTTCCTGAAGTCCGACGAGATCGGGCTGAAGCACGGCGAGCTCGTCCCGAATCATGGCCAAGCGCTCCGGCCACGGCCCCGACTTGTTCCAGATGTTGAGGCTTACGACTTTGAGGACTTTCATGCCATAACTCTGGGCTCCCCGACCGAGGGCGCCTTTCGCATCTTTGTGTCTCGCGCGAAAAGGATAGCTCTCGCCGAAGCATCCGGGCTGAGTTAAGATGAACGAATAGGGAATCGGCCGGACGGTTCGGAAACCGGCGCTGCCGATACTGTTTTACGTCATGCTCATCGGGGTCGACTTCGGCGGGACCCACATCCGAGCCGGCATTGTAGAAGGTGGCGAAGTCACGCGGCTCGCCACGACCTCCACTCGTCCAGGCTCGACGCCCAATGAGGTGCTCGAAGCCATCGCGAGCGCCGCGCTCGCCTTGGCGCCGAAGCCGAAAGCGGTCGGCGTCGCGATTCCGGGAGAGGTCGACGCAGACGGCCGGTGCTGGCGCCTCACCAACGTCCCGGGGTTCGAAGGCGTGCACGTCGGCCAGGAGCTCGCGCAACGCCTCGGCTGCCCGATCGCCGTGGAAAACGACGCAACCGCCGCCGCGCTCGGCGAACAGCTCTACGGCCACGGCCGAATCCACCCGAGCTTTCTCATGGTCACGCTCGGCACCGGCATCGGCGGTGGCCTGGTCCTCGGGCACCTGCTCTACCCGGGCTCGAGCGGCTTCGCCGGTGAGATCGGTCACATGAACGTCGACCGTTCTCCGGACGCGCCCACTTGCGCGTGCGGACAGCGAGGTTGCATCGAGGCCTACGCGGGCACCTACGCGCTCCTGCGTCGCTTTCGCGAGCTCGGCGGTCAGGCGGAGGAGGTGCTCCCGATTTCGGTCAGCGCTCGGCGCGGTGAGCCTGCCGGGCTCCGCGTGTTCGAACAAATGGGCGAAGCGCTCGGGGCCGGCCTCGCGAACATCCAGAACCTGCTCGACCTGAACGCGATCGTCTTCTCCGGCGGCATCTCCGCGTCGTTCGACTTGATCGAGCCCAACGTGCGGCGCGCGCTGCGCCAGTATTCGTTCGCTCCCCCGCTCGCGGAGGTACCGCTCCTCGTGAGCGAGCTCGGCGAGCGCGCGGGCGTCATCGGCGCGGCCTACCTCACCACGCTCTGAGGTTTCATGAAGGCGGTGGTATTCGACCGACCCGGCGGACCCGAGGTCCTCGAGGTGCGCGAGGTGCCGTCGCCGCTCCCCGGCCCCGGCGAGGTCTTGATCGACGTCGGCGCTACCGCGCTCAATCGAGCCGATCTGCTCCAACGACGTGGTCTCTACCCACCGCCACCCGGCGCGAGCGAGCTCCTCGGGCTCGAGTGCGCGGGGGTGGTGACCGGGCTCGGTGAGGGGACGAGCGCGACGCGCGTGGGCGATCGAGTCATGGCGTTGCTCGCGGGCGGCGGCTACGCCGCGCAGGTGAGCGTGCCGGAGCTCCAGACCCTGCCGATACCGCGGGGGCTCGACGTCACGTCCGCCGCTGGAATTCCAGAGGCGTTTTTGACGGCGTACGAGGCGCTCTTCAATGTCGCGCGACTTGCGCCCACCGAATGGGTCCTCGTTCACGCGGCGGCGGGCGGCGTTGGGTCCGCCGCGGTCCAGCTCGCCAAGGCGAGCGGAGCGCGCGTCATCGCCACTACCTCGGGCGGCGAGAAAGCGAAGCTCGCGGAGGCGCTCGGCGCCGATCGCGTCGTCGACTACCGGAGCGAAGATTTCGCCGCGGCCGCGCTCGACGCGACGTCGGGAGCCGGCGTGGACGTGGTGCTCGATTTCGTCGGCGCCTCCTACGCCGAGGCGCACGCGCGCTGCCTCGCCACGGGCGGGCGGCACGTCGTGCTCGGTCTGCTCGGCGGCGCCAGGGCGTCGCTCGATCTCGGGCGACTGCTCGTGAAGCGCCACGGCCTCGCCGGCGTCGTGATGCGTACGCGCTCGCTCGGAGACAAGGCGGCTATCGTCGCGGGCTTTCGGCGCCGCTTCTTGCCGCTCTTCGAAGCGGGGCGCTTACGCCCCGTGCTCGATCGCGTCTACCCGCTCGACGAGGTGAGGCTCGCCCACGAGCGCATGGAGGCGAACCTGAACCTCGGCAAGATCGTGCTCAGCGTGCCGTAGAGAGCAGCGCTACGTGAGCAGGGAGCGCAGCTTGATGAGGCCCGGGGCCCCTTTCACGCGCGCCTGACAGGCGAGGCGAGAGTTCACGGGCCCTCGCAGGATCTCGAGGAGCTCCCGCTCGATCTCGCTCGGCGGCTCGAACAGGCCCTCGCCCTCCATGACCTCGACGTGACAGGTCCCGCAGCTCGCTGACCGGCAGGAGAACGGGATGGGCGCGAAGAACTCGTCGCAGATGTCGACCAAGTCTCCGCCCTGCTCCGTCTCGATGGTCTTGTTGGCTCCGAAATGGTTACCGGTGAACTCGATCGTGGGCATGGGGCTCGGGCGCTCTCGGAATACGGTCGTTCCTCGACTTTGACAAGGAGCGAATCAAAACACCCGCTTCGTGTCGACGAGGATGGTGACCGGGCCCTCGTTGACGAGATCCACGTGCATGTGGGCGCGGAAGCGCCCGGTCTGGACCTTCAGGCCGCGTTCCCGGCACGCGGTGCAGAAGCGTTCGAAGAGCTCCGCCGCTCTCACCGGCTCCATGGCGTCCCCGAACCTCGGCCGGCGCCCTTTTCGCGAGTCACCGAACAGAGTGAACTGCAAGATGGCCAGGAG
>JAEZYO010000813.1 GCA_023419055.1 Pseudomonadota bacterium
CTCGAGCAAGAACGCGATGCGTTCGAGAGCGCGCACGGCATCCATGTCATGCCGTGTAGCAACGTGCGTGCCAGTTCGAGACGACGACGGTCTGGATTGAGCGGCCACCTCAGTCCGAATAGGATGCTCGCCCCAGTGCTGCCTTTTCAGCGTCGCAAGCTGCTTTACTTCGGCGGAGCCACCGTCGCGCTCGTCTCTGTGGGGCTCTCCCTTTGGCCCAGCGAGGAGGCGCACGCTTCGTACCCTTTCGCGCGCCGAGTGGGCGGCAAGGCCGAGCCTCTCTGGCGCATTTCGGCCGAGCGCCTCGAGCGCGCGACCGCCGATGACGCACGCCGGATGTGTTTGCTCGTTCTGCAGCTGGAGAGCGCGGTGGAAGTGCTCGAGCACCTGGCTGCCCAAGCCGATGCTCGAGTCGGCGCGATCTCGGCGAGCGATCGCGAGCGCCTTCGCGCCGCGTGGTGGCAGGTGTTCGAGCCGATCCTCGCGATCGACGAGATCAAATCGCGTTATCGAGCCTGGTACGGGCTCGACTACTTACGGCGTCCGTTGCTCCACGCGCGCGGCTTCGCTCTGGCCTACATGGGGCTCTGTGCGCAGGTCGACGCGGGCTTGCGCCTGCTGAAGGCCGTCGACGGCAAGAAGGTGCTCCAGGCGCTGTTCGACGAAGCGATGCCCGAGCTCGGGCTGCCGCGCCACACCTTCAGCGGCTTGCGAGGCCGAATCGGTCGCGCGCGCGACCTGTTCCTGATCCCGGTGGGGAGTGACTGGTACGAGCGCTGGATATCTCCCGAGCTGTCCGGAGACGCAGCGAGCAGCAAGCTCTCGAAGCAGCTCGACGCGCTGCGGGTCAAGGTGAAGGCGCGGGTGCTCACCCCCACCAATGACGGGGTGGAGAACAAGATCGAGACGATCGCCGCGGAGCTCGCGCAGCGCTGGTTCCCCCTGCAAAAGGGCCTCGCCGAGTGGGCGGGGGACACGCGCTTCGCCGATCAGGGGCGCCGCCTCATCAACGACGCGCAGCTCGTGGAGTTCAAGGCCAGGCTCGAGCCGGGCGACGTCATCCTCGAGCGTCGTAACTGGTACCTCTCCAACGTGGGGCTGCCCGGCTTCTGGCCACACGCCGCGCTCTACACGGGCAATCGTGAAAAGCTCGCTGCGCTCGCCGCCGACGCCGATGTGAAGCTGCGCTTCGGTGACTACTTGGGTCACCTCGCTCGCAACTACCCTGCAGCGTGGAAGGCGCACGGTGAGCGCGATGCCGGAGGTCACGAAAACTCGGTCGTCGAGGCGGTGAGCGAGGGCGTCGTGTTCAGCTCGATCGAACACTCGTGTGGAGCCGACTACGCCGCTGCGCTTCGCCCGGTCGTCTCGCCGTTGAACCGCGCGCTCGCGATCGAGCGAGCCTTCTCGTTCTTCGGGCGCCCGTACGACTTCGACTTCGACTTCGCGACGGATGACCGCGTGGTGTGCTCGGAGCTCGTCGTCAAAGCCTACGAGGCCGTTCCCGCGACCGAGCGCCGGCTCGAGGTCCCGTACGTCGAGATCCTGGGGCGTCGCGCGGTACCTCCGACCGAGTTCGTGAAGAAGTTCCGCGCGGAGCTCGGCAAGCCGAACGCAGAGCTCGAGTTCGTCTACTTCCTCGACGGACGCGAGGGACAGCGTTCCGCCGTCGTCGCCAGCGCCGAAGATCTGTCGGCCACCTGCGATCGACCGAAGTGGGACATCGTGCAGCCCTGACCTTCGGCAACGCGCTCGCAACGGCGCTTTAGCGGGCGGGCGCTCCTGGTGCTAAAGAGGCGCGCCCGATGTCCGGCCAGCGCACCACCCCCGCTCAGCGAAAACGAGCGCCCATCCGCTTTCCCCCGGAGCTGCCGATCAGCGCCTGCGTGGGTGAGATCGGCGCTGCGCTCGCCCGGCACCAGGTGTTGATCGTCGCCGGAGCGACCGGCTCTGGCAAGACCACCCAGCTGCCGAAGATCTGTCTCGACCTCGGCCGAGGGACGGAGGGGTGGATCGGCGTGACGCAGCCTCGGCGCATCGCCGCGACCAGCGTGGCCGCGCGCGTCGCGAGCGAGCTCGAGTGCTCACTCGGCGCCGAGGTCGGGTACCAGATCCGGTTCGAAGACCGCACGAGCCCGGACACGTACGTCAAGTTCATGACGGACGGCATCCTGCTCGCCGAGATCCAGGGCGACGAGCTCTTGCGCCGCTACGACACGCTCATCATCGACGAAGCGCACGAGCGTAGCCTGAACATCGATTTCATCCTCGGGTGGCTCAAGCGCATCTTGCCCAGGCGCCCCGATCTCAAGGTCATCGTCAGCTCGGCCACGATCGAGACCGAGCGCTTCTCGGCGTTCTTCGACGGCGCGCCGGTCCTTCGAGTCGAGGGGCGCACCTTCCCCGTGGAGGTTCTCTACGAACCACCGGATCCGGAGCTCGAGCTCGGAGAAGCTACCGCGAGCGCCGTGGCGAACGTCGGTTCGCTCGATCCGCGCGGCGATGTCCTCGTCTTCTTGCCCGGCGAGCGCGAGATTCGGGAGACGGAGCAGGAGCTTCAGAGAAGGCAGCTGCGCCAGGCCGAGGTGCTCCCGCTCTACAGCAGGTTGTCGGCGGCGGAGCAGAACCGCGTCTTCGCAGCCACCTCGGGCCGCAAGGTCATCCTGGCCACGAACGTCGCGGAGACCTCGCTCACGCTCCCCGGCATTGTCTACGTGATCGACACCGGGACGGCGCGCCTTTCACGCTACGACCCGAGGACGGGCACGACGCGGCTCCAGATAGAGGGCATTTCTCGCGCCAGCGCCGACCAGCGCAAGGGGCGCTCGGGGCGTGTGCGCGAAGGCGTCTGCGTGCGCCTCTATGACGAGGAGAGCTTCGCGGCGCGGCCGGAGTACACGGACCCGGAGATCAAGCGCACGGGGCTCGCCGGCGTCATCCTGCGGATGAAGTCGCTTCGGCTCGGAGAGGTCGAGAGTTTTCCCTTCATCGATGCTCCGCGCGCCGGGGCGATCAGCGAAGGGTATCGCGTGCTCGAGGAGCTCGGCGCCCTCACCGAGGAGCGCGAGCTCACCGCTCTCGGGAAGCAGCTCGCGCGCTTTCCGCTGGATCCCCGCATCGGCAGGATGATCCTCGCCGGCGCCGAGCACGGCTGCTTGCCGGACGTGCTGGTCGTCGCCGCAGCGCTCAACGTTCAAGACCCCCGCGAGCGCCCGCGCGCTCACGAGCAAAAGGCCGACGAGCTGCACCGGCGCTTCCGCGACGAGCGCTCCGATTTCGCGGGTCTCTTGAAGCTCTGGGCCTTCGTTCGGGACGCTCGGGCCAGAGGCACGTCCCAGCTCCGGCGCACGTGCAAGGAGAGCTTTCTTTCGTTCATCCGGGTGCGCGAGTGGATGGAGATCCACCGTCAGCTCGAAGACACCGTCAAGGAGCTCCGCCTCGAAAACCCTCGCGCAGCCCAGCGCAGCAAGGAGCAGCAAGACCAGGCGCTGCACCTCGCGCTCTTGAGCGGCCTCTTGTCCAGGGTCGGCCAGTATCAGCCCGAGCACCGCAACTACGTGGGCGCGAAGCAGACGCGCTTCGCGATTCATCCGTCGTCCGCGCTCTCGAAGAAGCCGCCCGCCTGGGTGATGGCGTTCGAGCTCGTCCAGACGTCGCAGCTCTTCGCGCGCACGGTCGCGAAGATCGAGCCGGAGTGGCTGGCCAAGGTCGGCGGGCACCTGCTCAAGCGCACCTACTCGGAGCCGCACTGGTCGGAGAAGTCGGCGCGCGCTTCGGTGAAGGAGCAGGCCACGCTCTTCGGCTTTCCGGTCGTGCGCGGCCAGAGCGTCGACTACGCGACCATCGCGCCGGGGCGCGCCCGCCTGATCTTCATCGAGCACGCGCTGATCCGCGGCGAGTACACGAGCCCCGGCGCTTTCCAGCGCAAGAACCGCGAGCTCATGGCTGAAGTGGCGCGCCTGCGCGACAAGGCGCGGAAGAGCGACATGCTCGCCGACGAAGACACGCTGCTCTCTTTCTTCGATCAGCGAGTGCCCGAGCACGTCGTCAACGGCAAGACCTTCGAGGCCTGGCGCGAGACAGCCGAAAAGAAGAACCCGAGCCTACTCTTGCTCTCGCTCGAAGACGTGCTCAGCCGCGACGAAGCGATCTCTCCCGAGGACTATCCGGACGCCGTCACGTTGCGCGGCGCTCGGGTGCGGCTCTCGTATCGCTTCGATCCCGGGGCGGACGACGACGGAATCACCTACGAGGTGCCGCTCGCGCTCGTCCCTCAGCTCGATCCGGGTGATCTCGAGTGGACGATCCCGGCCTGGCAGGAGCAGAAGGTCGCTTCGCTCCTCGATGCGCTGCCGAAGGCGCTCCGTCGCGAGCTTGGCTCCGTCGCCGAGCTCGCGGCCGCGGTGAGCAAGAAGCTCGTACCCTACTCGGGTCCGCTCCTGCCGGCGCTCTCTCAGGCGGTCCTCGACCACACCGGGGTAGACGTCCCTACCGAGTCATTTCGCCCGGAGGCGGTGACGCCCTACTTGAGACCTACCGTGCGCGTCCTCGACGAACGCGGCAAGGTCCTGAGCGAGGGCCGAGACTATCGTGAGATCTTGCAGCGCTGGGGGGCACAAGCTCGCGAAACGTTGCGGCGCATCGCGCCTCCACCGAAGTGGGAGCGCACGGGGATCACGAGCTGGAGCTTCGGCGACCTTCCTCCGTTCGTCACTCGCCAGGCGCTCGGGACGGAGCTTCGGTCTTACCCCGCGCTCGTCGATCGAAAAAAAGCGGTGGACCTCGTCTTGCTCGAATCCGAAGCCGAGGCCGCGCAGGCGATGCAGCAAGGCCTCGCTCGACTGCTCGTCCTGGCCTCGGCGAAGGCGCTCGCGTCGCTCGCTTCACGCATTCCGGCGCCGCCGTCACGTCACCCCGGATTGCCACCGCCGCGCGCCGAAGCGGAGGAGTTCCGCGATCTCGTGCTCCTGCGCGCCGTGCACACCGCGTTCGACCTCGGGGGCGCCTTGCCGCTTCCTCGCACCAAGGCCGCCTTCGACGCGCTCCTTTCGACCGGCACTCCCAAGCTCGAGCCTGCGCTCAAGACCTGGGTGCAGGCCATCTCCGCGGCGACGGGCGAGCGCGACGCGACGCAGCGAGCCCTACAAGCAGCCTCGAAGCACCCGAGCGGAGCCGCTGCGGTTCGCGACATTCAAGCCCAGCTCGCGCTGCTCTTCCCGCCCGACCTCGTGAGCACCATCGCTCTGCACGAGCTCCTACATTTTCCTCGCTACCTGAAGGCAGCCCAGGTCCGCCTGACTCGCGCCATCACCGACCCGCGCAAAGACGCCGACAAGTTTGCGCCCGTCGCCCCGCTCTGGAGCGCGTTCCTCGAGAAGCAACGAACCGCGCGCGATCGAGAGCGGAGCCGAGCGCTGCGCTGGGCGTTCGAAGAGCTCCGAGTCGCCATCTTCGCCCCGGAGTTGAAACCAGCACTGCCTGTCAGCGTGGCTGGTTTGAGTCAGTCCGTGGCGGCGCTGCGCTGACGCCGGTCGGCACCGCCGAGCATCTTCTACGGGACGCTCCGGGTGCACACCGTAGGCGTTCCGGCGTGCGCCGCTTAGTCCGTGAGCTTCCTGCGCTTTTCAAGCGACGCCGATGCGCGCGCTGGTTGGGAAAGACGCTTTCGTTGCGGCTCGATGATCGAAGACGATCTCGAAGGGCTCGATGGTGAGCATGGCTTCGACAAGGAGATCGAGGCCGTGCGACAGGTGTTCGGCTCCTTGCCGATCGCGGGGTTCCTCACCTACGGGGAGATCGCTCGCTATCCCGGCAAGCTCAACGGGGCACACCGCAACCGCGGTGGTCGTCGCCAACCCCGAATAAGGGAGGGCGAGGCTACGCGCTGGCACTGTTCGGACCGCACCGCGAGGGCGCCCTCCGAGAAAGGCCGATGATGCGGTTTGCCTTCAAGATTGCGGCATATTCGTCCTCGGCGCGCGCGATCGACGGATGCGGGTGCCTTGGACTTGTGCGACAGTAGGCGGCGATGGGATCGGCACACTGGAAGGGTCTGCTGGGAGCCCTCGCGGGGCTTGGGGTATCTGCCTGCGGAGAGAGCGCCGAGAGCACGCCCGGGGTGTCGATGGTTGGCTCCGGCGTCTCCGGAGCGAGCGGGGCAGGTGGTAGCTCGGCGGGAAGCGGCGGCTCGGCGGGAAGCGGCGGCTCAGCGGGTGTGTGTCCCGGCCCTGCGCCAGCTGGACCCAAGGCGAGCGGTCGGCTCGACGTTCCGCTGAACCTGACGGTAAACGGTGCAAAGCTCGTGATCGGTGAAGCGGCAGCGACCAGGGCGGGGAGCGAGCTCAGGTTGTCGCTGTTCAAGTTCTTCCTCACGGAGCCGAAGCTCCTCACGCCGGGTGGGGCCGAGGTCGCGGCCGAGCTCGTCGGTGACACGGGGGTGCCGCTGCCTTATGGTCTCTCGTTGGCGGACGCAGAGGACGAGTCCACGCAGCTCTTGAGATTGGCTGCGCCACCGGGGACGTACGAGGGGCTGCGCATCAGCGTGGGAGTGCCGGAGCCTTGCAACGGCGGCGATCCGACGACGCACGTTCACCCGCTGAACGCGGACGGCGACATGTGGTGGACCTGGGGGAACCAGTACATGTTCATTCGCGTGGAGGGCAACCGGCGCGCGCTCGGAGCCCAGGAGTGGGACGACTTTTTCTATCACGTCGGCTTCCAGCCCGCGTTCGTGACCGTGACGCTGTCCGCAGCGCTCAGCGTGGGCGCGGCCCCGACCACGGCGGGAGTGAAGCTCGTGCTCGACGCCGATCGCTTGATCGAGCCACGGACCGGCAGCTCACCGACTGGGAAGCATGACACGATCGAAGGCTGGATCATCGACAACATCGACGACAACCAGGTCTTCTCGCTGAGATGAAGGGAGCTGCCGTCGCCGTCGCCGTCCTGCTTTCGGGCTGTGGCTCGGAAGGCGAGAGCGGGCCTCGAGCTTCGACGCAAATGGAGCCGGCCATCCGCGTCCCCGAAGACTTTCCACCCCTGCCCGCGCCCGAAGACAACGCGCCGAACGCCGCGCGCGTGGCGCTCGGTCGGTCACTCTTCTACGACGAGCGGCTGTCGCGCACCGAAGAGGTGTCGTGCGCGAGCTGCCACCTTCAGGAACATGCATTCGGCGATCCGCGTCGCGTGAGCAGCGGCGTGCTCGGCCGGCAGGGCACGCGAAACGCGCCGGCGCTCGTCAACATGGCCTACAACACGAGCTTCTTCTGGCACGGCGGGGCGCCGTCGCTCGAGCTCCAGGCGATCGATCCCATCAAAAATCCGCTCGAAATGGACATGACGCTCGGCGAACTCGCGGAGCGCCTCGCGCTGGATCCCGCCATGGCGCGAGCGTTCGACGAGGCGTACGCCGAGCCCCCATCGGAGTACACGATCCCGCGCGCGCTTTCGAGCTTCGTGCGCAGCCTGGTCAGCGGCGATAGTGCGTTCGATCGCTACGAGCGAGGCGAGGCCGACGCGCTGAGTGAGTCGGCGCTGCGCGGCAAGGCCATCTTCGAGGGCGAACGCGGCGAGTGCTTTCACTGCCACGTCGGCTTCAACTTCAGCAACAACGGCTTCCGGAACAACGGCATCGCCGCGGACGATCCCGACCGCGGTCGGGCAGAACTCACGAACAAGGCGTCGGACGTCGGCAAGTTCAAGGTGCCCACGCTGCGCAACGTCGAAGTGAGCGCGCCGTACATGCACGACGGCTCACTCGCGACGCTCGAACAGGTCATCGAGCACTACGACCAGGGTGGGCGTGGCCACGAGAACACCGATCCCACGATTGCGCCGCTCGAGCTCGATGCCGAAGAGAAGGCGGATCTGCTGGCGTTTCTTCGGTCACTCACGGACGAGCAGTTCCTCACCGATCCACGTCACGCGGACCCAGGCCATTAGCTGGTCCTCGCGCTACTTCACCCAAGGTGAGGTGGCGTTCGCTCGCAGCTTGCCGGCGGCTCCGAGTCTCGAGCGGCACTCGTCGCATAGATCCGTCTCGCGATCGGTCGTGAGC
>JAEZYO010000817.1 GCA_023419055.1 Pseudomonadota bacterium
CCCGAAGTGGCTGGGCGGCAAGGCGAGCTTCTTCCTCGGCGCGGCCCGCGCGCTCGTCGCGTACAAGAACGCGCCCGTGCGGGTGCGCGTCGACGGCAAGGTGGTGCTCGAGGCGCCCATCTTCAACGTCGCGATCGCGAACGGCCGCTATTTCGGCGGCGGCATGATGATCGCCCCCGAAGCGGATCCCTCCGACGGCGCGTTCGACGTGGTCGCGATGGTCGACCTCACCCGAGCCCAGGGCGTCGCGCTCTCCCAGCACATTTACAAGGGCTCGCACATCGGTCGCCCCGGGGTGAACGTCGCGCGCGGTCAGGTGGTGGAAGCCGAACCCCTCGTCCCGGGCGGCCAGGTGCTGATCGACATGGACGGCGAGACGCCCGGTCGACTACCGCTCCGTGCCAGCGTGGCTCGCGGGGCGCTCCGATTCCGAGTTTGAAACCGAAGAGAAGCGCTCGGGTACCCGAGGCAGCTCGTAGGCCTCCTCGCCTCTCCGGCGGATCTCTACGAGCAAGTAGACGCCGAAGGCGAACAGGAGAACGCACGCCCACTGAGCCGGAGTGAGCCCCGCGTAACGCGGATCCACGCTGCCCGTGTAGTCGGGAGCGTCTTCCGGGCGCGCCCGGAGGAAGTCCATCAGGAAGCGGAGCGGCGCGTAGTACACGCTCATGACGGCGATGTAGAAGCCCCAGGGCCGCGGGCGCCGCCAGCACCACACGAAGAAGACGGCGAGCGGGATCGTGATCGCGAGCTCGAGCAACCCGAGATCGAAGCGGCCGCCGTCCGGGTAACGCACCGCCCACCAGACGTCGCTCGATCGGCCGGGGTGATCGTGCGCGATCGAGCAGCCGAGGCGTCCGAAGCTCCAGCCGATCGGGAAAGTGCTTCCGAGCGCGTCGGCGTAAGGAAGGAGCGAAACGCGGTGCCTCGCGCGCCAGACGAGGCCAGCGAGGAGCGCGCCGGTGAAACCACCGAAGCTCGACAGACCGTCCCAGAGTCGGATCAGGGAGAGCGGGTCTTCGAGGATCTGACCAGGGTAATAGAACACGATGTCGAGCACGTGGCCGCACACGAAGCTCAGCACGGTCACGTACAGGATGAGCGACATCAGGGCGCGCTCGCTCAAGCCGCGACGCTTGCCCTGGACGACCGCGAGGTAAGCCCCCAAGTAGGTCCCGAGCGCGACCAGCGTGCCAAACGGCTTGATCGACAAGGGCTGGGCGGGGAAATCACCGAGCGCGCCCGCCGGCAAGAGCACCAGGTCGGGGACGGACAAGTACGGGATCAACGGCTCAGCCGCCATCGGCACCTCCCGCCGCGGGCTCGAACGTCACGCGATCCATTTCACCTTCACCACCGGCGACGGCGCTCACTCGCCGGCCGTCGCAGACCCGCTCGAGGATGGTAGGGCTCACGGGGTCCCGCGCGCAGCGCGCCTCCGGCAGCTTGCCTTCGAGCGCGTTCGTGAGCAGCGGGAGGACGCGGCCGATCGCCTCGACGCGAGTTTGAGGGCGCTCGCGCTCGACCGCCTGGAGCTCGAGCGCTTCACCCAGGCGGCTGAAGAGCTCCGGCCCCTCGAGCTCGACGCGAACCAGCGCGCCCTCCGAGAGCACCAGCTCGACCTGATAGGCAGCCTCACGCGGCAAGAGCGTTCCGCCTCCCGGGATCTGGTAGCGAGCGACCACGGATTTCGTGCACCCTGCGTCGTCGCAAGCTGCAGCCGGCGCCTGCAGGCGGAAGTAGAGCAAGAAGTCGCCGTCGAGCGCGCTCGTGGGTTTGCCGTAGCTGTCGATCGCCGCGAGCCGTTCGATGAGCGCCGTGACCTCGCGCATGAACGCTCGCCGTTGCTCCGCGGCGAGGGCGAGGTTCGACTGCACGCGTCGGGCCGCGCCGAGCTCCCGCTGGTTGCGCGCCTCGTCGAAGCCGGCGGCGGTCTCGAGCTCCACCAAGCGGCTCGTCACGGCCGCGGCGTGCGGTCCGTCGGGCATCGCGAGCAGGTACGCCCGCAAGCGCGGCGCGCTGTCGAGCGCGGACTTGTAGTACGCGGGCTCCGAGAGTCGGAACCAACTCCTCACCTCGCTCGCCCATTTGCCCTCCGGCATGCGCGAGAGGTACCGATGGCTCGCTCCGAGCCGCTCCTCCATCGTGGTCGCGAGGCGAGTGTCACGATAGAGCCGGTAATCCTCGTGCGTCGCGGTGATGCGCGTTCCGGCGGCGCAGCCCGGCGCAACGGAGAGGGCGAGCAGAGCGAGCGCGCGCCTCACTCGTCCTCCTTCACCGGGCAGAAGTTGCACTCCGTCGGCACCTCGGGGCCCTCGTCCCTGACGTACGCCTCGTACTCGTCGCAGGAGGCGTCGAGCAACGCGCGCAGGCAGACCTCTCCGTCGTGGACGAGCGGTAGGCACCCCTCCGGGAACGCCGACTGGGAGAGCTTGTCACCACACGCCCGGTCGCAGATGCGCGACGACAACGAACACTCGCCGCAATGGCTGCAGTCGATCGAGTCCTTGGCCGAAAAGAAGGTCTCGGGATCGAGCTCCTGAGGGTCTTGCCCACATCCTCCGACGTCGCCCGGCGTCGGCCCGGTGCAGAAGAAGAGGACGCCGAGCGCGAGGATGATCCGCTGCCGCGCAGGAGAGATCTTCACGGCAACACCTCGTAGTCGACCCAGAGCCCCGCTTGGAGCGACACCATGGGGATCACCGTCGCGGAGCGATCCAGCGTCGCCGCGCCGTAAAAAACGCTGCCCACGAGCTCCGCCCCGACCCCGAACGCCGCGCTCAGGAGGAACGCGCCGCCCACGCCGAGCTCGAATCCGGCGTTCAAATCGGGCTCGAGCACGACCGGCACCCCGCCGCGACCCGTCACGAGGAAGCGCGAGCCGAACGGATGCAGCATGAGGTAAGAAACGCTCAGCACCTCTTGCGCGATTCCGTCGGTCGCGATCGACAGGTGCGCGACCGCACCGTGCTGGAGCCCGCGCGCCTCCCCGAAGGTCGCTCCGATGGCGAGATCGAGGTAGGTCGCGCTGAGCGACAGCGACTCCGCGTCGTCGCCGAGCACGGTCTCGAGCCGGTACGGGTTGTTGAAGCGCAGGCCGCGGCCGGCGCCAGCGAAGCCGAACGCGTGCACGTAGCCGCCGCGGTTCGTGAGCGACGTGCTCGCCGTGCCTGCCCCGAGATCGAAGCGTCGCGACGGCGCCTCTTCCGAAACTCCAGATGGCTCCGACGCCACGGGCTCGCGCGCCTGGGCGGAACTCACCCAGGCGAGCGCGCCGAAGAGCGCGAGCGGCCCCGAGCGACGCAGCATGCTCAGGCGCACGCGCGTTCGACGTCGTCGAGGCTCTTCGGGATGTCGGAGGTGAGCACCGCAGGCTCACCTTTCGTCACCAGCACGTCGTCCTCGATGCGGATCCCGATGCCGCGGAAGCGCTCGGGGACGCGCGACTCACCGACGGCGAAATAGAGCCCAGGCTCGACCGTGATCACCATGCCCGGAGCGAGCGCTCGCGCTTCCCCACGCACGTGATAGCTGCCCACGTCGTGCACGTCCATCCCGAGCCAGTGGCTCGTGCGGTGCATGAAGAAGGGCTTGTGGCGTCCGTCCTCGAGCGCCTTGTCCAGCGGGCCTTCGATGAGTCCGAGGTCGATCAACCCGCGGGCGATGACGTCCGTGGCGACGCGGTGCACGTCGTCGAGGGTCGCGCCCGGCTTGGTGGCGGCGATGGCCGCGAGCTGCGAGTCGAGGACGATCTGGTAGATCAGGCGCTGCTCTTCGCTGAACTTGCCGTTCACGGGGAAGGTGCGGGTCACGTCGCTCGCGTAGTAGCCGAACTCGCAGCCGGCATCGATCAAGAGCAGCTCCCCGTCCTTCATCTGCCGATCGTTCCTCCGGTGATGCAGGATCGTGGCGTTCGGCCCGGAGCCGACGATGGAGGAGTACGCCGGACGCTCCGAGCCGCTCTTCCGGAAAATGCCGTTCAGGAGCGCCTCGATCTCGTACTCGTATTTCCCGGGTTTCGCCGCCGCCATGGCCGCGAGGTGAGCTTCCGCGGTGATCGCCGCGGCCCGCCGCATGAGCTCGACCTCTTCGGGCTTCTTGATCAAGCGAAGCTCGTGCAAGACCGTGTTCGGGTCGACGATGGCGCGCGGACACCACGCGCCGGTGCGCGCGCGAGCGCGCACGCGATCGAGCGCAGCCAGCACGACGTCGTCGTTCGAGCGCTGCTTGCCGAGTCGGTAGTAGACGTTGTCGATGTTCTGCAGCAGATCCGGCAGCTTGGTCGCGAGCTCGCTCACGGGGAACGCCTCGTCCGCCCCGAAGTCGCGCATGGCGCCGTCGACTCCGGCGCGCGGACCGTCCCAGGTCTCTCGCTCGGGGTCGCGCGGGCGCACGAACAACACCGTCTTGGGAGACGGGCTGCTCCGGATCACGAGCACGCTCTCGGGTTCGTCGAAGCCCGTGAGGTAGTAGAAATCCGAATCCTGACGGTACTCGTGCTCCACGTCGTTGTTGCGCAGCGCGAGCGGAGCGGAAAAAAGGACGAGCACAC
>JAEZYO010000831.1 GCA_023419055.1 Pseudomonadota bacterium
TCGCCATGCTGCGTGAAGCCGCCGAGGTGGTCGGTGTTTCGCCGCACAAGCTCGAGCCGTTCGCGGGGACGGATTCCACTCGTGACGATCGCCTTTACGTGGTGGAGGCCGGGCCCAAGCTCAAGCCGAGCGATCGCAAGCCGGGCAAGCCGAGCAAGGCGGCGGGAGCGGCTCAGCTGGCGTACGTGGAGACCGCCTACGCGCTCGTGCGGAGCGCGCCGAAGCGGGCGCTCGTGACCGGGCCGGTGAGCAAGGCCGCGATCGCTCACTCGGGCCTCGCGAGGGCGCGTCATTTTCGCGGTCACACGGAGTGGCTGCAGGATCTCGACGGCGCGAAGAGCAGCGTGATGTGCTTCGCTTCGGAGCGGGTCACCACGAGCCTGGTCACGACCCACTTGCCGATCGCAGCGGTGCCGAAGGCGCTGACTCCGGCGCTCGTCGCCGAGTCGACGTACTGGCTCGCGCGCTTGCTCCAGGGGCTCGGCAAGCGCCGTCCCCACGTCGCCGTCGCGTCGTTGAACCCCCACGCCGGTGAAGACGGCATGTTCGGACGCGAAGAATCACGAGCAATTTTGCCCGGCATGAAGCGAGCGGAGAAGCGCCTGGGCAAGACCTGCGTGGTCACGGGTCCGATCGGCGCGGAGACCGCGTATCGTAAGGCCTACGCGGCGCACTACGACGGCGTCGTCGCCATGTATCACGATCAAGCGACGATACCGATGAAGCTCGTCGCCTTCGGTGACGCGGTGAACGTGACGATGGGGCTTTCTATCGTGCGCACGAGCGTCGACCATGGGACCGCGTACGACATCGCCTGGAGCGGTCGCGCCGACGCAGCCGGGATGACGGCAGCGCTCGAGCTCGCGCTCAAGCTGGTTTAGAGCCGGTCCGAGCTTCCAGGAGCGGCTCTTGGCCGTTCACGGGATGAACTCGCTCATCGCGGGCAGCGCGACGGACTCGAAGTCGAAGAGCGCCTGATTCTCCCAGTTGTTTCCGCTGAGCGGATCGGAGGGATCCCAGCCGTTGCCGGGCACGGCGGTCCAGGTCGCGTCCCAGTAGAACGCGCCGAGACCTCGGCCGTTCGGCACCGAGCGGACGATCGTCAACACGTCCCGGAAGTTCCGGGCCTGACCGTCGGGGGTCGCGGGGTACCCGGAGACGAGCTGGCTCTCGAGTCCGATCGCGTTGGCCTGGCCGTCGACCCAATCCAGGGTGAAGGGGTATGCCGTCTCGGCGACCAGCACGTCCTTGTCGTAGCGCGCCGAAATGTCGTTCAGGTTCCACTGCAGATCGCCGAGCGATCCGTGCCAGTACCCGTAATACGAGACGCCGATCACGTCGAAGGGCACGCCACGCGACGTGATGTTGTCGAACCACCAGCGATAGAGGCCGTTGTCGCCGCCGTTGGCGAGGTGGATCACGACCTTGGTGCTCGGAGAGCAAGCCTTGACTGCCTTGTAGCCGGCGGTGAGAAAGGTCGCGAGGTTGTCCCAGTTGGGAGGATCCCAGGTGTGACCGTCGGGCCAGAGCATCCCGGCGTTGAGCTCGTTGCCGATCTGCATCATGTCGGGCCCCTTGCCGCGAACGCTCATGCTGCGGCAAGCCTCGTAGGCGTGATCGTAGACGGCCTGGCGCAGCTCTTCGGTGGAGTAGTCCGCCCAAGCCGCGGGCTTCGACTGCTGGCCGGGATCGGCCCAGGTATCCGAGAAATGCAGATCGCCGAGCACCTTGAGACCTGCTTCACGCGCGCGCCGAGCCAGCTCTCGGGCTTCGAATAGGTCGTGGTAGCCGTCCGCTGGATCCACCCAGACTCGCACGCGAACGTGAGAGGCTCCGTGGTCTTTCAGAATATCGAGCGCCGAGGGGGCGTGGCAGCGGTTCGGTCGCCGAAAATCGTCGAAGTACTCGCCGCCGTAATCTTCCGACTTGGTCAGGCTCGACACGTCCGCCCCGAGCACGGAGAGCTGCGCCGCGCCGGGCACGAGCTCGACGTCGTCGAAGTTCGACCACTCACCGCCAGCCGCGTCCGTGTGGAGGCGTATCGTGCAGGAGCGCTTGGCGACCTGCATCGACACGACCACTTGGAGCCATTGATCCGCCCACGCTACCGGCACGTACACGCGCTCTTTGTTCGAGCCGCAGCGCAGCTCGACGTAGCTGTTGTTCTCACCGGGGCTGCGCTTCACGCGGGCGCGCAGCGTGTACGGCCCTGGCTTCAGCCCGTCGACGACGTGGTCGGTGTCGACCGAGTAGTCCTGCGCGCTCCAGTGACTGAGCCGGAAGTTGCCGGAATAGCCGCCCCACTCCGTGAAATCGGCGTCGACCGAGCCGGAGCTCTTCCAACCCACGGGGCTTGCGACTCCGGTCCCGTCTTGCTCGAAGCCGGGGTTGGGAAGCGCGGGAGCGGGAGCCGGGGAGGGCGGGCAGTGCCCCGCCTGCGCCCCGCCTGCGAAGAGCGCCAGCGAAAGACCAACGAACGAACCGAATGCCTGCCTGATCGACATGTTCTTCGCCCTTTCCCGACGGCTCCTCGCCGTGCCCGGACACCTGCGTTCGATTCATGAGCAGGGTGTCATTAATGAATGTACTACAGACACTCGGGCTTGTACATCTTGATTCCGGCAGAGAAGTAGTACGGCGGATTACAGGAGGCGCCGTTGGGAGACTTCTGGGCCTTTCTGTCGGCCTTCTTCGAGTCCGGCGCTTCAGGCGGCGGCTCTTCGAGTGCTTCAGCGGGGAGGCCGCGGTGCTCGGCGGGCCTCGTGCCTCCCACCTCGTGCGCCGAGGAGTCGGGCTTCGACGAAGACGGGCTAGGCAGCTCGGCCCTCGTGGTAGCGATTGCGGTCTCGGCAGCCTTCGATGCCGCGGGGGCCTCCGTGGGGCGCGCCGCCCCGAGAGGGCCGCCGCCTTCCGGGCCCGCCCGGAGCGCGCTCTGCGCGTAGAAGCCTGCGCCGGCGAGCAACAGGAGCCCTCCGAGAGCGGCCCACTTGAGGCGCGAGCGAGCGCTCGGCTCCTCGACGTTGTCGTTCGCGGCGACTCCGAGCGCCGCGGGCGGAGCCTCCGCCAGACGGGGCGAGGGAAGCAGGCTCTCTTTCAGCGCGCTGCTGATCAACGCTTCACGCTGTAGACGCTCCGTACGAAACGTCTCGGCGAGGAGCGCGCCGACGCGCCGCAACGACGTTTGATCGGAGCACCGCACGCGATAGGCGTCGAGGTCCTGCTGTAGCTCGCGCGCGCTCGAGTAGCGCTCCGAGGCGCGTCCGGCGGTCGCCTTGACGATGATGGCTTCGAGCTCGGGATCGATCGGGCCGTGGTCGCTGGGCCGCGGGATGGCGAAAGTGGCCAGGCGGTGCATCAAGTTCGGATCGGGCACGCCTTCCCACATGCGCTTTCCGATCGCGGCCTCCCACAACATGCTCCCGACGGAGAAGACGTCCGCGCGGCGATCGAGCGGACCGTCGAGCAGCTGCTCGGGTGCCATGTAGCCGAGCTTGCCCTTGATCTCGCCGGCGGCGGTGTGACTCTCCACGCCGCGCGATTTGGCGATCCCGAAATCCAGTACCTTGACCGCGCCGTCGCAGGTGATGAAGACGTTGTGGGGGCTGACGTCGCGGTGGACGATGCCGAGCGGAGTCCCGTCGAAATCGCAAAGATCGTGCGCGTAGTGCAGGCCCGAGAGCACCTCGGAGAGGATCGCGAGGCGCATGGCGAGGGTGACCTGCCGCGTCGATCGCAGCGCGGACAGCGGCTTGCCGTCGAGGTACTCCATCACCAGGAACGGAGGCGACGCGCTCAGGTTGACCTCCTGCACCTGAACCAGGTTCGGGTGATTGAAGCGCGCGGACAGGCGCGCTTCGTTCGCGAAAAGGTGCGCGATGGACTCGTCACCGAGATCGCTCACGCGCATGGCCTTGAGCACGACGAGCTTGGTGAAATCACTCGCGCCCTTCGCGCGGGCCAAGAAGACCTTGCCCATGCCGCCCTCGCCGAGCTCGAGGATGGGCGTGTAGCTCATCCCGCTCGAGCTGACGACGGTGCCGAACGCCTCGCTCGATTCGCCTCTGCGGCGTGCTGCGCTCGACGATGGTTGGCTCATGACCCTTGCCTCGGCGAGGCGATCACCACCGACCCGATGCGCTCACCCCGAGCGACCGTCGCGCATCGCCGACGTTGCCGACGTCGAAGGTGAACCCCGACGCGCTCTGCTGCGGCTGCTCCGTCGGGCGCGCCAGGTAGACGATGGCCGCGCCGAGCAGCGCCGCCGCGCCCACGCCGGCGGAGATGTCGCCGATCAGGTAGAAGCGCTCCATGTCTTCGAGATCTTTGCTGCTGCAGTCGGGAGAGCAGCTGCGCTCGAGCTCGTCTTGCTCCGATTTGCCGAGGTAGGAGAAGACGCCGAAGCTGCCGAGCCCGGCGACACCCAGCCCGAGCAAGGGATAGACGATGAACGGAGTGGGGCGCTCCGGCGGGGGCGGCGGCGCTGCAGGAGCCAGGGGAGGCGGGGGCGGCGGAGCTGCCTCGACGCGCTTCGACTCGAAGTCGAAAGAGAGCATGCGCATGCGCTGCCCTTCCGGCACCACGAGCTCCTCTTCGCGCGGCTCGAAGGAAGCAAGCTCGACCCGCACCCGGTGGGAGCCGGGGTTGACCTTGAAAGCGTGAACGCGGTCCGTGACCACTTGCCCGTCGACGGAGACGATCGCGTCGGAGGCGACCTTCCCGTCCAGGCGGACCTCGAAGACGAGGGAAGGGGTGATCCGCTCGAGCTCGGTGATCCAGTCACCGCAGTCGGAGATGATGGCGCCGGGGCAGGACGCGCTCGAGCAGACCTGCAGGTGCTCCTGAGCTTCCAGGAAGCGAGCGCTCTGCTTCAGCTGCTGGGCGTTGCGGTGCGCCTCCAAGCACTGGTCTCGAGTGGGTTCTACCTCTTCGGCGAGCACGGGGCCGGCGAACGAGAGGGCGCTGGTGAGACAGCCGAGGCACGCTGCGGCGCGGGCGAGGTCGAACATCAAAGGCACTCCGGTTTGTAGGTCTTGATTCCAGCTGAGAAGTAGTAGGGCGGGTCGCAGTCCGTCTTCGGGCGCCCGCTCGGCGCGGCGCTGAGCTGCTCCTTGACCTTGACGGGGGCGAGGGAGCGCGCGCGAGAGACCTTTTCCTTCGAGGAAGCAGCCGCGCTCGCGCTCGGAGGCGCCTGCGCGCTTTCGGGCGTAGCGGGCGCGGAGGGACTCGCCTCCGCGGCAGCCTGCGTGCTCGCGGCGCGGGGGGATGGCGCGGGCTCGGGGGCAAGCTGCTCGCGCGCCACGCTCGGTGAAGGGGGCGCCTTCTTGGAGACGAGCTCGGTGAGCGCGGGGGCCCAAGCCACGACCGCCAGGGCGAGCCCGGCGAGCGCGAGCACGACGAAGAGCGTGCGGCGTTGCCGGGGCCGCGTGTCCACCGTGCTCACGCTCTGTGGAGGGCGATCGGAGTCACGACGAGCGGCGCCGGGCACGCTCTTGATCGCGCTGGGCGGAGAAAGGCTCGAGGCGTCCGACCCGGAGCTGACGAAGAGCGCTTCCGAGCCTTCCGGATCGAGCTCGGCGTGGGCGATCGCTTCGGTCAGCGCGCGCTGGCGCTCGGCCCGAGCGTCGGCGCTGGTGGTGGCCAGGAGCTCGCCGATGTCGCGCAGATTCACGGGCGGGAGCGTGCCCAGGTACTGCTCGAGCTCGAGCCTCAGCTCGTCTGCGCTTTCGTGGCGGTCCTCGGGGGCGGGCCCGGTGGCTTTCTGGACGATGCGCTCGAGCTCCGGGTCGACCTGCACGTGGTCGGAGAGGCGCGGGATCTCTCCGTTCAACACGTCTCGCAAGATCTGGGACTCGGTGTGTTTGGCCCACATCCGCGTGCGCGCGATGGCCTCCCACAAAAGGCAGCCGACCGCGTAGACGTCGGTGCGTCGATCGACGGTGGCCGCGCTGAACTGCTCGATGGGCATGTACGCGATGCGCCCCTTGACGATCCCGGTTCGCGTGCGATCAGGGGCAGAGTTTACCTTGGCAATGCCGAAATCGAGCAGCTTGACCCTGCCGTCGAACGTCAAGAAGACGTTCTGCGGGCTCACGTCTCGGTGCACTATGCCGAGCGGCTTGCCGTGGTAGTCGGTCAGGTCGTGCGCGTACTGGAGCCCGGAGAGCACCTCGCACAGGATGCGGAGGCGCATGGGGAGCGTGAGTGCGTCGGCGGCGGAGCGGTACGCCGCCGCGAGCGACAACCCGTCCAGGTACTCCATCACCAGCATGACGCCGTCCGAGGTCTCGAGCACCTCCGACACCTGGACGACGTTCGGGTGATTGAGGCGGGCGGAGAGCCGCGCCTCCGCCAGGAAGAGCTGGCGGTTCGAGCCATCGGTCGAGAGCTCCTCGCGCATCGACTTGACGACCACGAGGCGCTTGAACCCGCTCTGACCGACGGCCAGAGCCAGGTGCACGTTCGCCATCCCGCCGCTGCCGAGCGACATGAGGCGCTGGTAGCGCATGCCGCCGCTGCGTTCGGCTTGGGCGCTCGACGGCATAGGCACTCGAGCTACTCCTCCGCCTGCTCTTCGCGTTCGAAGGTGAAGAGGTCGGCGTTGAGCCAGTTGCCCGCGTTGGACTCCATGCTCAGGCCCACCTCGCATGAGCCGCCGACGACCTCGATGCCGGTGACCTCGACGGCCAACCATTGAGACGCGTTCGTCAGCGGTACGGGTACGGGCTCCGGATCCGTGCCGCCGCAGTTGCGCGCGAACAGCGTGACGGCGTCGAAGCCGTCACCACGGCTGAAGTAACCCTTGAAGGTGTACGTGCCGTCCGCGAGCCCGAGGATGGTCTGATGGATCTCGACGGTGAAGTCCTCCGTCTCGTGCCAGGTGCTAAGCTCGTAGTCTCCTTCGGGGACGCTCCCGGCACCCACGGGCCACTGCACGAAGATGTACTTCTTCGCGAGCGCTTCTGGCGGTTCCACGGTCCAGCCGAACGTGCTCGCCGTCTCGAAGCTCGGGTTCACGAGCTCGCCCACGGCGCCGGTCCCGCCGTTCGGCGCGCCGCCGTCGCCCGCCCCGCCGTGTCCCGCGC
>JAEZYO010000857.1 GCA_023419055.1 Pseudomonadota bacterium
CTGACCCGGCGATGGATCGCCGCGAGCACGTCGCGATAGTGCGGGCCGGGCATCAAGAGCACGCTGAGCAGCCCCTGGAGGCCGGGATAGTCCGGGTAGCCCTCCGCCACGGCGACGAGCTCCGCGAGCGCGACGTCGCGCTTGCCGGATCTCAGCAACATTTCCCCGCGCACCTCGCGCGCCACCAGGTGCTCGGGGGACGCCGCGAGCACGGACTCGAGCAGCGCGAGCGCGCGCTCCCTGTCGCCGCCGACGAAGCGCGCGACCGCCTCGCAGATCCTGATTCCGGAGTCGTGCCGGCGCTCGTCGTCCAGCGCGTCTGCGATGGCGACGGCGTGATCGTACCCGCGGAGCTCGAGGCTCTGACGCATCAACATCACGACGTCGCTCGCCGCGAGCCCTCGCAGGGCGCGGCGGATCTCCGCAGCGGGCGGCACGAAGGAGTTCGGCTTCGACGTCATGAGCTTCGAGTGTAGCCGTTGGTGAGGCGAAATTGGCGCGGAGTCTGGCCGGTCCCGCGGCGGAAGGCCTGGGTGAAGGCGCTCTGAGACTGAAACCCCACGTCGAGCGCGATTTCGGAGAGGGAGCGCGACGGGGAGCTCAGGAGCTCGATCGAGCGATGCAGCCGGGCCATGGCGAGGTAGTCCCGGAAGACGAGCCCGGTCTCTTCGAGGAAGCGACGCCTCAGCGTTCGCGGCGTGGTGCCCGAGGCTCGAGCGGCGCCTTCGAGGTCGGCGACGGCGAGGTGTAGCTCGACCCAGCGCATCGCGAAGCGCAACGGCTCGGTTCGGCCGCGGGGCAGCTCGTACGCTCGGGGACGGCGGGTGAGGTCACCGAGCACCACGAGGAGCGCGCGGAAGTAGTGATCCGCCGCGGAGTCGCGGCGCTTCCGCGAGGGCGGCCAGCGCCTGGAGTACAGGACCATCTCGCGGAGCAAGGGGGTCACGTCGAACACCTGCAGGCGGTCGAGATCCGCGCTCGCGAAGGAGCGATCGAAATAGAGCGAGACGACGTCGGCGTGTCCCTGGTGAGCCGCGTGAGTGAGGCCCGCCGGGATCCAGGCCGCGCGCTGTGGCGGGAGCAGGAACTCGGCGTGCTCCGTCTCGAGCCGGGCCGTCCCCTGCATCGCGTAGAGCAGCTGGTGACGACGGTGCGAGTGCCAGCCGTACGCGCGTCGCGCGTCGTCCTGGAACGCGAAGGCGCGGCCTTGGGCGCGATCGAGCCCGAGCGCGAGCAGGCGCTTTTCGGTCTCGGTCGCGGAGAGTCGCTTGCTTTTCGCCATGGCCGTTGCGCGACAAATATTGTCCGTTTGGCGGGAGAAGTCCAAGCGCGCTTTGGGATAGTCCTTCGAGTCATGAGCCACGCAGCGCGCATCCAGGAGCAATTCACTCGCCAATCGAGCACCTTCGCCGGGGTCCCGTCGCACTCGGCGGAAGAGTCGCTCACGCTCCTCGTCGAGGTGGCCCGCCCGCAGCCGAACGACCGCGTGCTCGACATCGCCTGTGGTCCCGGCATCGTCGCGACCGCCTTCGCACCCCACGCCGCGCACGTCACTGGGCTCGATGTGGTGCCCGCGATGATCGAGCGCGCCAGAGCCCGAGCCGCCGAACTAGGCGTCCCCAACGTGGCCTTCGAGATCGGGGACTCGAATGCTCTCCCGTACCCCGACGAGAGCTTCGACCTCGTGGTGACGCGCTACAGCTTCCACCACCTGACCGATCCCGTCACGACCCTGCGCGAGATCCGGCGTGCCTGCCGGCGCGGCGGCACCATCGTCGTCGCCGACGTCGCGCCGCCGAAGGAGAAAGGCGAAGCGTACGACGCTCTCGAGAAGATCCGCGACCCGTCGCACACGCACGCGCTCCCGGAGGCCGAGTTCGAGAGCGTGTTCGCCGAGGCAGGGCTCGCGATCGCGGAGCGCCGCCGCTATGGGCTGCCGATGCCGCTCGAGACCCAGCTTGCTGCATCGTTCCCGGAGCCGGGAGGCGCTGACCGCTTGCGGCAGCTGGTTCGAGCGGACGTGGGACGCGACGCCCTGGGAGTCTGCGCTCGCGTGGAAGACGGCGCGGTTCACCTCACGATCCCCATCCTGGTGCTTCGCAGCACTAGGCCGGCTTGAAGCCGCGCCGAAAGCCTGAGTGGAGCGTGAACGAACGCGCCCAGACCGGCGCGTCCGAGAGCGCGTGGATGCGCGCGCGAAAGGCGGCGAAGCGCTCGGGGTTCATGGCGGGCCCGATGAACGAAATCGAGCGCAAAATGGCCTCGAGCGTCTCGGCGCTGACCGCCGTGTCTTCGCGGAAGACGCGAGGCGGCTCGAGGCGCACCTCGAGCAGCGTGGTCAGTTGGACGATCGAGTCGCGGACGGCTCGTGGTCTGCGCGGCGCGGCCTCCTCCATCACGGATCTCACGGCGCGCATGTACGGCGTCGCTGCGAACTCGGACGTGACGATGACGAGCGCCGCCCCGGGCCGGAGGACGCGACCGAGCTCGGCCGCGACGAGCTCCTTGTCCATGAAGTGCAGCGCGTCCGCTATCAGCGCGACGTCGACGGACCGGTCTCCCAGCGGGAGGTTTTCCGCCGCGGCGTGGAGCGTGCGGAGCGGCAGGGCGCGCTCCTCGGCAGAGCGCTCGAGCTCGTCCAGCATGGCGCGCGCGGGATCGATCGCGAGCACGTCGAGCCCGAGCTCCGCGAGCGGCAGCGCAAAGTGCCCGATGCCGGCCCCCAGATCGGCGACGCCTCCACCCGCCGAGCGCGCGAGGTCTGCCACCGCCGTGACGAGCTCCGCCGGATACGCGGGCCGCGCCTTGTACGCGTCCGTCATCCGATTGAAGATCCAACCGGAGCTCTCTTCGAGGCGAACCTTCCGGCGTCCGACGCTCATCTCATTTCGCGGGGACGAGCCACTGCTGGAGCTCGATCAAGTTGCCCTCCGGATCGCGCAGGTAGGCGGCGCGGAGCCGCCCCCAGGCGTCGGCAGGCTCACGAACGATTTGGCCTCCGCGGGACCGCGTCATGGCGACGATGGCGTCCACGTCGTCCACCTTGAGCACCGCGAGAGCCCGATCCGCCGAGCCGACACCGAGCTCCGGGAACTCCTTGGCGAAGTGGTCCCGCGCCTGGAGGGCGATCGCCGCGCGCCCGCTGGGAAGGCTGAACTTCGCGTAGGGGCCTCCTTCGTCCGCGGGTTCGGGCGTAAGACCGAGCACATCGCGATAAAAGCGAAAACAGAGCGGAAAGTCCGAGACGAGCAGACGAACCTGAGTGAGCTCCAAGGCGACCTCGCCTGGAGGCTTAATCGATGCGGCGCTTCGGGGCCAGGCCGGGCTGCTCTGTCGGAGCGCCGACCTCCTTCGCCAAGCGCTGGACGAGACGCCGGAGCTTCGGATCGATCTCGAGCTTGTCTCGAACGACCGCGCGCACGTAGCCGAGGTCGTCCTCATGGAGGACCCCCTCGAGGGGCGCGACCGCTGCCGCTACCTTTGCGTCGAGGTATTCGCGAATCGTGATCTCACCTCGCTTCAGCCGGTTCAAATCGTCGCTCGCGCCTTCGAGCGCCGGCCGCGGTCCAGGCCTGCGCTGTCGCGCCAGCACGCGCGAGAGGATTCGGCCGAGCTTCTCGAGCACGCGTCCGAGCGCTTCCTGGCTCAGCAGGGCGCGCAAGCGCTGGCCCGTACCACCGGCGCGCGGGCGAGGGTCTTCGATTTCGCTCATGCCTCAGTCGATCCGGTAGGGGACGTGGCGTCGCGGCGGCGGCGGCGCGGCGGGGCGCGGCGGGGCGCGGCGAACCTTGGTCAACTCCGGCGCGAAGACGAGCACGCTGTCTCGACCGCTGAGCTCGAAGACGCGCTCGGGGTTTTGCGGCAGAAGGTCCGTCCTTTGGCTCGTGTTCAGACGCGCCGACACGGTGCGCCTCGAGCGATCGACTTCGAGCAGAAGGTGAGCGTTGCCGTCGGCGTCGGTAGACGTCACGACCTTGCCGTCGATTTCAATCGGCAGTGTCGCTTCTGGAAGCGCGCGCACGACCAGCGCGACCTTGCGTGTCTGCCGCGTGCAGACTGCGTCCAGGGCGAGCGGTTGCGGCCTCGTCTGACCCATGCGCCGCGTTTGGGTCAGGCGCAGCGGGGGCAACCGCTCGGGAGGCGAATAACCCTCGGGACACTCGAGCGAGAGTCGCACCGTCTGGCCCTCGGTGCCGCGCAAGCGCACCGAGAGAGCTCCGGTGAGATCGGTCACGCCGAAGGGCTTGCCGTTCAGCGCGAACTTCGCGTTCGCAAGGGGGTCGGCGTCGTCGGTGGTCACGCGCAGGGTCGCGTCGAAGCGCAGCTCTGCCGGTGCGGGAGGCTCCGCGCAGCTCGAGAGCAGCCCGAGGCCAATCGCGAGCAGGGAGGAGAGGGCGGATCTAGGGCTCATTTTTGTACCTCCGGGCAGAAGGCTTTCGCCGTGCGGCTCGGTTTGCAGTCCGCGCTGCTCGCCTTCTCGAGCAGCGTGGCGATGGCTCGATACACCTCCGGATCGGAGCCGCGCGCGGCGAGCGCCGAGTACCCTTGCGCGGCTTCCTGATAGCGCCCGGCGGTGAGATCAGCGACGGCGCGCGCGAGCACGGGATCGTTGGGTTGGTCCCGAGCGCGGCGTCGCTCACCAGGGGTCGCGGGCGCCACTTTGGCGACGAACGGGCGTGGAAGAACGCCTCCGGAGCTCGCCGTGGTCGCCGGAGTGACCGGCGTGGCCGCGCTCGATTTCGGGGCTGCGCTCGATTTCGGGGCTGCGCTCGCCTTCCCGGGGGGCGCATCCGAGGTGAAGAGCAGGGCGGCGTTGGCCGCGCCGACGCCGACGAGCAACGCTGCGACGAGCGCGCTCGCCAGGACAGGAAGAGGCTTCGCCTTCGTCAAAAGGCCCAGGCGTGTCAGCCAGCCGAGCCGCTCGGTTTCCGGGACGGGCTTGGCAACCGGCTCAGGAATCGAGAGTGTGGCCGGCGCTGGCGCGCGAGCTCCGCTCTTTCCGGCATGCACGGTCTCGAACACGGTGGTCTGTGCGTCGAGGCTCATGGCGACCGGTACGCCCGTCGTGGCTGGTGCTCGTGCTTCCTCAGTGACGGTTCCAGCCGGCGCGAGGGGCGCCGGAGGGGGCGCGATGGACCCAGATGGGGCCGCAGCAGGCGGCGCGAAAGCTGCTGGAGACGCGGGAGCCGCCGCCTGCGTGCCTATTGCCAGCGTCCGCGAGAAGGTCTCGGGGCCGCTCGGCGGGCGCTCGATGACGAGCGTGTGCTCGAGCGGCTCGGAGACGCTCGGAGCCGCGTCTCGCGGCGGGGTCGAGGCCGGAATCGGCGTCGGAGGAGGGGTCGTCGGCGCCGGAGCTCGCGGGGGCACGGCCAACACCTCCGTCATGAAGAACTGGAACTGCTCGGTGTCGCGCGAAAAGTCGGGTTCGGGCGGGGCACCCACCGCAGTAACCTCCATCGTGCTGGTCGCGAGCGCCGGCGCGGGTGGGTGAAGGCCAGGGACGGCGAAGCGGACGGTGGCGCTGTCGAGTGGCTGGTCGAGCTGGTACGCGCGCACGTGTTCCATCGTGGAGTGCGTCCGAGGCGGCTCGCTGTCGGGGCGCTCGGTGAGGACGCGCGCCTGCAGGGTGATGCCCTGGAACTCGAGCAGCGACGTCGCGCTCAAGCGCGCGCGCGCTCTGACCAGGGCCGCATTCAATCGGAGCTCGGTCCCGTACCCCGGGGTGACGTAGATCGCGTCCTGCTCTCGTTCTAGATGAAAGGCGACGGGCGACACGCCGTAGCGATCGACTCTGAGGTGCGCCTGCGGTGAGGAGCCGACGACGATGGCTCTATCGTCACGGCTGCCGAGCTCGACGTAGCGCCGTTCACCGTCGAGGCAGAGCTCGACGACGAGCGTAAGATCCGTGGAGAGTGACATCATGGGCTAGCCTCCGCGTGCCCTCTTGGCCGCCTGGTGCACGGCGGCGGGTAGGTCGAAGCCGGACGACTGCAAGAGGGGCAGGCAGTCGGGAATGACACCGGTCGGCTCGAGCTCGAGACGAGTGCTGCCGTCACCGAGCCGAGTCGGAAGGGCGGCGAACAGGTCCTTCAAGCGGTAGCCGTGCGCCGGGTCGACGCCCGAGACCTCGGTGACGTGCGTCACGCCGCGCTTGCCGTCGCGCAAACGGGTCGTCTGGACGATGACGTCGACCGCGGACGCGAGCTGCGAACGCAGGGCGGACAGCGGGAGCTCGACCCCGCCCATCAGCGCCAGCGTCTCGAGCCGGTTCAGCGTGTCGATGGGGTAGCTCGCGTGGACGGTGGTCAAGCAGCCGCCGTGGCCGGAGCTCATTGCTTGAATCAAGTCCAGCGCCTCACCGCCGCGGATCTCCCCGAGCACGATGCGATCAGGACGCATGCGCAGGGTTGCCTTGAAGAGATCCCGGATCGTGACGGCGCCCTTGCCGCGTGAGTCCGCTGGGCGCGTTTCCAGCTGCACGACGTGGTCCTGCTGGAGCTGCAGCTCGCGCGCGTCCTCGATGACGACGATGCGCTCACCAGCGGGGACGAGCGCCGAGAGTGCGTTCAGCAGCGACGTCTTTCCGCTACCGGTGCCTCCCGCGACCACGATGTTCTGCTTGCACGCAACGAGCGCGCGCAGCGTCTCCGCGGCGTCGGGCGTGAGCGCTCCGAGCTCGAGCAGCTTGCCGAGCGTCAGCCGGTCCTTGGAAAAGCGCCGGATCGCCACCGAGGGTCCGTCCGGCGAGATGGGCGGCAAGAGGGCCTGGACGCGCGAGCCGTCGGGCAAGCGCGCTTCGAGGATGGGGTGATCCTGATCGAAGGGGCGGCCGACGTACTGCGCGATCACGCGGAGGCCGGAGAGCAGCTTGTCGGCCGAGTCGAAGGTGACCTGCGTGCGCGCGAGCTGACCCCTACGTTCGACGAAGATCTCGCTCGGTCCGTTGATCATGACCTCCGTGACGGACTCGTCGTCGAGAAACGGCAGAACCGGCGCGAGAAAGCCACGTAGCGCGCCCTCGAACAGCTCCGCCGGGATCACGGCAGCGCCTCCTCGCGGCGCTCCGCCTTGATGGCGAGCTCCGACAACCTGCTGCGCACCTCCGCGGAGCGCTCACCGCGCGGAGCGAGGTCCAAGTAGGCGAGGAAGTGTTCGCGCGCTCGCTCGCCGTCCGAGTCCGCGGCGAGCACTCCGGAGAGATAGTGGGCGTCGGCGTCCCCCGCGTGTGCCGCGAGGAGCTGTTCGAGCTCGAGCTCGGCCTGGTCGCGCTGACCCAGGCTCACGTACAGGGTCGCGACGAGGTAGCGCAGCCGCCGGTGCTCGGGGTGCTCGCGGAGGTAGGCTTCGGCGTGGTCCAGCGCGGCCCGCAGGCGTGACCCTTCGAGGCAGGCGCGCAATAGCAGCGGCAGCGCCTGCTCGCGCGGGTAGCCGCTCTGTACCGCGAGCGTCAGGTACTGCTCGGCGCGCACGGAGTCACCGCGTTCGGTGGCACGGCGTCCCTCCTCGAACAGCTCGGCTCCCGGAGCGGTCGCCCGCGGTCCGGCGGCCGGAGGAGGCTCACTGACCGTACCGCTGCAGCCCAGGGCCGCGAGCACCAGCGTGGACGCGATGAAACAGCGAAGGCGCATGCTTCTACTCGGCCCGGCGGGCCGAAACGTTGCCTCCCGAGCCTCGATTTCGCGCCGAGCGCTCAAGATCCCCGCTTCTTTCGTTCGAGCTTGCGACGGAGCTCGCTCAGCCATTCGGTGTAGGGAGAGCTCGGGCGCGCGGCGAGCAACGCCTCGATTTCCCGGACCGCAGCGAGCGCGTTCTCCGAGCGCTGTTCGGTGAGGGCGAGGCGCAGGCGGAGCCGAGCCGACGCGTAGTCCTCGTTCAGGCGTTCGCCCCACTTGTGATACGCAGAGTCCACGCGCGCGGACTCCGAGGCCAGACCCGCGGCGCGAAAGCACGCGCTCGACTCCGCGAGCAGATCCAGGGCCTCCACGCCTTCACGGGTGACGAAGGCCGAGCGCTGCATCTTGGCGTGAGCCGCCCGCTCGGCCTCCTTTGCTCGAGGTTCCGCGCGCGCGGGCTCCTGCTCGCGGCACGCTGGAGGCGGGCCGGCGAGCGGCGGCGCTTCGACGCTGTCGGTCGGGTCGATCTCGGGCTCGCCGTCCGCGAACGCTGCCATCCCGATCAAGAGCAGGAGCACCGGCGCGAGCAGCAGAAGCGCGCTGGATCGGCCGCCTTCGGCGCCACGCGAGAGGAACCCGAGCCGCAGGTTCCCGACGTAGGCCTCGTCACCCCAGGGGACGAGCGCCGCTCGCAGCTCCTGTCCGCGGAAAACCAGCGCCCCGGGCGCGTGGTTCCCGACGGCCACCGTCACGCCTTCCTCGCTCGGCGTGAGCAGTAAATGCCGTTCGAGCAGGCCCGAGCTCTCCGGGACGCGCAGATCGGACCCCGGACCCGAGCCGAGTGTCACCGCGGCGGCGGGCAGCTGAAGCTCGACCGGCTGCGCGCCACGCACCTGTAGTTCCAGGAATTTCGCCATCTCAGAAACCGATTCCCTTCACGAAGAACGGACCCATCAGAAGGACCAAGATGCAGCAGACGAGCAGCAACATCGGCAGGATCATCAGGACTCCCGCCCTCGCCGCGGCCTCTTCGGCCGCGACGCTGCGACGCAGGTTGAGCACGCGACCTTGCACCTGAATGACCTTTGCCAGCGGGTTGCCTCGCTGCTCGGCCTGGATCACCGCGTTCACGAAGTCGCGCACGGCTTGGGACGGCACACGATCCGCGAAGTTTTGCAGCGCTTCGCGGCGCGTGCGTCCGAGATCGAGCTCCTCCAGGATCAGGGAGAGCTCTCGCGTCAGCGGGTCACGCTCGCCGGCGCGCGGGGCCGCGAGCAACCTGAGCGCCCCCGGAAAGTCGAGGCCTGCGCCCATGCACATGGCGGCGATTTCGATCGCGTGCGGCAAGCCGCGCGTGATGCGCTTGATACGGCTCCGCACCACCTCCTGTACCTGGACTGCGGGCAACACGAAGCCGAGCGCTGCGGCGGGGATGGCGAGCACGCGGCTCGCGTCGGCGTACGGAGCCACGAGCAAGGTGAGGCCGCCGAGCGTGACCGCCGCCAGCAAGGAGAGGGCGCTGAGCTCGTCGGGGGTGAGCCCCAAGCAATGATCTGCCCGGCGCAAGTCGCGCTCCTGTCGCTCGCGCAGCTTCGAGAGCGGAAGGAGCGCCACGACGCCTGCCAAGAAGCGGATGCAGGGTTCCGCGCTCGAGAAGAAGCCGGCAGCTTCGAGCGCGCGCCGTCGCTCGGCGCCCCGGTGACCGAGGCGCGGGCTCGGTGGGACGGGGACGCCCGACAGCAGCAGTATGAGCCCGAAAGAGGCCACGCCCATGCAGGCGATGCTCGCGATCTTGAAGCCGAGAGTCATGTTTACCTCACACGTCCACCGCGAGGATCTTCCGCGCCATCAGGATGGCGACCGCCCAGAGCGCGGTGGCGCCCGCCACGACGAGGTTGCCGAGAAAGCTCTGCGCGAGCGGGGCGAAGAAGAGCGGATCCATCGCGTGCACGCCGAGGACGAGCGGTGCTGGAATCAAGCCGATCACGAAGGCCTGCGCCTTGCCCTCCGCGGTCTTGGTCCGCACCACGCCTTCGAGGCGAGCGAGCTCGCGCAGCGCGGCGGCTGCGCTCTCCAACATCTCCGGCAGATTGCCGCCCGTCTTTCGCGCTACCTTGAGCGCCAGCACGGCGCCTGCGAGCGTGCTCGAGGAGACGCGCGTCGAGAGATTGTCGAGCGCCCGGTCGAGCGGGGTCCCGAGCTCGTACTCCTTGACCAGAAGGTCGATTTCCTCGCTCATCGGGGCCTGCATCAGCGAGCTCGAGGAGGCGATCGCGTCCCCGAGCGAGGGGCTCGCTTTCAGGGCGTTGGCGATGGCGTTGAGCCAGGGCTCGATCTGCTCCTCCAGGCGGGCCACTCGGCGGGCGACGCTCCGCTCGATCCAGAGCTTCGGTCCCACTGCCGCGGCCGGAAGGAACAGGAAGAGCGGCCACTCCCCGAGGATCAAGCCGCCCGCGCTGCACGCCGCGCCGAGCGCCAGCTGGAGCGCGACGACGCGGTTGCCGCGGACGCTCGCTCGCAGGAACGCGAGCCTTCGGTCGAGCTCGCTCGTGTACGAGCGCAAAGCGACGCTCCCCGGACTCTCCGGGGTGCCGAAACCCGCGAGCAGAGAGAGCATCAGAGTGAGCACCACCCCGACCACCACTCCGCGCCCGAGCCAGAACGTCTCTCCCGTCACAGCGGCTCTCCATCCGTGAGAAGTCCGTGGGTCACGAACTGATCCAGGAACGAGGGTAGGTAGCCCGTCGCCGTAAACTCGCCCTCGACCTTGCCGTCGGAGAGCGTCCGTCGAACCTCGAAGCCGAAGATTTCGCGGTAATCGACCTCGCCTTCGTCGCTCATCCCGACGATCTCGGTCACGCTCGTCACACGCCGCGAGCCGTCGGAAAAGCGACTCTGCTGGACGATCAGGTGGATGCTGGAGGCGATTTGTTGGCGGATCGCCCGCACAGGGAGGTCGAGCCCCGCCATCAGGCACAAGGTCTCGAGGCGCGCGATCGCCTCCTTCGGGCTGTTCGCGTGGGTCGTGGTCATGGAACCTTCGTGCCCGGTGTTCATGGCTTGCAGCATGTCGATGGCTTCCCCACCGCGGCACTCACCGACCACGATGCGATCGGGGCGCATGCGGAGCGCGTTCTTGACGAGGTCGCGGATCGAATACTCGCCCTTGCCCTCGAGGTTCGGGGGCCGCGCCTCGAGCGAGACCACGTGCGGCTGGGCGAGCTGAAGCTCGGCCGCGTCCTCGACCGTGACGACGCGCTCGTGGGCGGGAATCGCGCCCGAGAGGACATTGAGGAGCGTGGTCTTGCCGCTCCCCGTGCCGCCGGAGATGACGACGTTCTTCTTCACCTTGACGGCGCGCTCGAGGAACCGCGCCATTTCCTTGGATACCGACGCGAAGCCGAGCAGGTCGCTCATGCGCAGGGGATCCTTGGCAAACTTGCGGATCGTGATGCAGGGGCCACGGAGCGCGAGCGGAGGAATCACCGCGTTCACCCGCGAGCCGTCACGCAACCGCGCGTCCACCAGCGGGGTCGACTCGTCGATGCGCCGCCCGAGGGGCGTGACGATGCGCTCGATGGCGGCGCGCACCGAGTCGTCGTCCGTGAACTTGAGGCTCGTGAGCTGCATCTTGCCGCGGCGCTCGACGAAGATGGTGTGAGGATCGACGACCATGATCTCGTTGACGTCGGGATCCGAGAGCAGTTGCTCGAGCGGACCCAGACCGAGGGCCTCGTCCGCGAGCTCCCGCACGAGTTGCTCGCGCGCCTCCACGCCGAGCGACGCGCCTTCGTGCTCGGTGACGATGCGGCGCAGAGCCGCCGTGACCTTGGGGCGCATGGCCTCCGGATCGAGCGCCGCGCGATCCAAAGAGGGCAGGTCGAGGTTCTCGAGCAGGCGCCGGTGCAGGTTGCGCCGAGCGTCGACGCCGGGGAGCGCCCCCGAGCTCGAAGCGAGCGCCTCCGGTGGTGTCGTGGCTTTGGGGGTCGCCTCCGGAGCCTTGACGGCCGGAGAAGGTCGGGCGAGCGAGCGGACGCGAACCAGGCACGGGCCGACTTGAAGGAGCGCTTCTTCACCCGAGACCACCCGCGCGCTCCGGTGCAGCAAAAGCTCGTTCACGAGCGAGCCGTTCGACGAGGCGTCGGTCACCAGAATCCCGTTCTCGACGAGCTCCACGCCGATGTGGCGTCGAGAGACGCTCGGCATTCCGAGCACGATCTCGCACGACTTGTCGCGCCCGAACCAGAACGGACCCTCGCCGCTCAAGCTGATGCGTTCGTGGACCCCAGGACCTTCGATCTCGACATCGAGCCGTGGGCCGCTCATCGTTGCCCCTCGGGCGACGGCGCGGCTTTGGGGCTCGCCTTGGTCTTGGCGGGCGGCATGAAGTCCACCTCGTCGATGTCTCCCGAGTACTCGGCGTAGCTCGCGAGCGCGGCCTCGAGTCGCTCGCGATTTTCCATCGAGACCGCGTCCACCACCGAAGGAATGATCACGACCACGTTCTCGGTTTCTTCTTCTGCGTGAGCGTGGCTCCCGAAGAACACGCCGAGGACGGGGATCTGGCTCAGGCCGGGCAACCCCGCCTTCGCGTTGCGCTCGCTCTTCGCCGTGAGGCCGGCGAGCACCAGGGACTGACCGAGCTCGAGGTTGACGATCGTGTCGAGCTGAGCGGTCACACGCCCTGGGATCCCCGTCCCCCGGTCGCTCTCGAGCTCCGAAATGTCGGCGTGGACCTTGAGCTCGATACGCCCGGTGCGCGAGTCGTACCGGGGCTCGACCGCGATCTCGGAGCCGAACTGGATCTTTTGAACGCCGGTGGTGAACGCGGTCTGAACGGCGATGTTGACCTCGCCCCCGCCCGCGAACGTCGCCTTCTCGCCGTTCGCCGTGACCACCGCGGCCTGACGCATCACCTTCGCCCACCCCGTCGCCTGCGCCATGTCGAGGCGAGGCAGCGGTTGATTGGCGATCACGGCCGTGGCGCTGTCGAGCGCTCCCGCTTTCACGTCGAACGCGGCGTTGAAAGTAGGCGCGATGCTCCCCGGAAAGCCGATGCCGATTTGATGCGAGTAGCTCTTCGAGACTTGCACGAAGTAGAAGTCGAGTCGGACGTTGTCGCGGGCCTCGACGGTGTCCGCGTCGACGGCGCCCTTCCGCTCGGGATCGGTCACCGTGATCTTCACGTGTCGCTCCGTGCCATCCATCATCAGGAGCAGCAGCGTCGTTGCGCCGGGCTTGAGCGCGACGATCACGAACTGGGAGGAGTCGCGCGTGAGCCTGACGTCGACGATGCCGCGCACCCCTTCCGAGTAGCTGCGGACGTTGTCGCTCGGGATGACGCTCTGCTCGCCGATGCGGAGCTCGATCACCTCGGTGGCGGCGAGCGCGGGCGCGGTGGCGCCGGTCTTGGGCGAGCCGTTCGACTGCGCGAAGGCGGGGGAGGTGAGCGCGGTCGCGAGCAGGAGCGCGCGAGCGCGGCGCAAGGTTTCAGCGGACATGATCGATGCTCTCCTTGACGGGGGCGGCTGCTTTTCGGTCGCGTTCGGCGGCTCGCCCGTCGGCGAGCACGTCTCTCTGCGTCGTCTCCGGGAGGCCCTCGACGAGCGTGATGTCGTCCGGGTTGCGGAGTGACAACGTCAGCTTCCCGCGCTCTTTCGCCTGGGTGACCAGCTGAGCCTGCAGGGCGCTCACGCTGAGCGTCACGCTGCCGCCGGCTCGCAGCGACGTGCCCGACGCGGCTTGATCTGCGCGCGCGATGTTACCGCCGACCGAGAGCACCAGCAGGTTCTGAAGCAGGGTGGCCGTCGCGCTCGCGTCGTCCTTGGGGTTCGTGGTGAAGAGCACGTCCACGCGATCGCCTGGACGGAGGAGGCCGTCGAAATCGCCGGCGCGCAGATCGATGGCGACCGCGCGCATTCCGTTCTGCACCAGGCCCGAGAGCACGCGATGCTGGTCGCTGAAGCGGGCAAGGTCCGTCCAGAGCAGGGCGTCATTGGCCTTCAAACCTCCGGCGACGCGCGCGCCGAGCACCTTCTTGAGCTCGGGGGCGCGCACCTGGCGGGCCTCGACGTAGGCCTGCGGCACGTCCCGCACGGCGACGTTCTGCTCCGTAACGACGCCGTTCACCGGGAGATCTTCGGCCGCGACGAGCACGGCGACTTTGGGGCCGCCGGAGATCTCGGCCTCCAGGCGCTGGAAGTAGAAGTGACCGAGGGCGACGCTGCCGAGCGCTGCCGCGACCGAAGCGAGGAGACCGAGTTTCTTC
>JAEZYO010000947.1 GCA_023419055.1 Pseudomonadota bacterium
ACCGAAGGTGGTTCGCTCATCGATCTCGCGAGCGAGCTCGACAACCAGACGTACAAGCTGCCCTGCGGGCCCGACGCCTACCCCGGCAGCACGGTGCGGGTCTGCTGCAACCACCCGGGCGGAAGCGAAACGATGGGGGTCTGCAACAACCAGTGTCCCGGCGACCCCGATCTCGCGCTTACCGGCTTTCGCAACAAGGACGAGACGATCGCCTTCGGGGGCACGGCAGGCACCGTGTACGCCGTCACGCTGCGCGTGCGCGGGGTGGTCGAGCCCAAGCACTACAATAACTGCCCGAAACAAGTGGAGGGCTTCTGCGGAGGGCCGACCGCCGCCCCGGCCGACGCGGGAGCCTACAACGTCTACATGATCGAGGTGGCCAACACGGGTGGCACGTCGCGCTACTTCCTGAACGCGCTCGACGAGCCCGAGGCCCACACCTCCTACGGGATCGACTACGAGGTCACGATCGACATCGAGGGCGGCGCCGCTATCCGACTCGTGGCGGCCGACGAGAACTGCACCGCGATCGCGAACTGCGCGGACAGCAACGAGGCCGAGCAGTCGTGCCCGCCCGTCACCGTCGACCTCTCCGACCATCCCGAGATCGCCCAGCCCTACGACGGACAGTTCGTGGTGGTCGACGTCCTGAACGTGGTGGCGAAGTAGGGCCTTTTTTCCACTTTCGTCTTCAACGCCCCTCAAGGTGACTGTGAATCGATTGAATTTGCTGTGGGCCGGCCTGGCGTCCATGACCGGGCTGCTCGTCCCCAACCTCGCGCTCGCCGAAACCCCGCTCGCCGAAGCGAACGGATTTCGCTTCTTCCTCGACGGCCGAATCAACTCCTTTGCCAGCATCGGCTTCGGAGACGCCTACCCCGAGCCGCCGCTCGTCGATCCCGACGGCGACGGGCCGCTCCTGCCGGCGACGACCTATTCGATCGCCGACGGTAGCGGCTTTCTCACCAATCAATCGACCGACGACGGCAAGTACTTCGGCGTGAGGATGCGGAGCGGCTTCGTCAGCAATGTCTTCGGCTTCGGTTTCGTCCGCGACGTGACCGAGACCACCCAGCTCAAGGGTTACATCGGGCTCTGGTCGACCATCGAGACGACGTCGCGCTGGAAGTACAAATCCATCGAGGTCGACGCGCGCGAGGGCTACATGAAGCTCCAGGGCCCCTGGGGCAGCTTCCTCGCGGGGCGCACGCTCGGCCTGTTCGGCCTCGGCTCGACTCAGCAAGACGGCAAGTACTTGCACGGCTGGGGCCTCGGTCACCCCTGTGAGTCGAGCGGCCTCGACGAGGCGGGCCCGACCTGCGGTCAGATTGGGCACGGCGTCATGTTCCCAGGCTTCTCGCCCGGCTTCGTGTACACGACGCCTCGCGTCGGTGGTTTTGCGCTCGCGGCAGGCCTCTATGATCCGGCAATCTTCGGCGGCGTGGCGGAGCGCACCCCCTACCCTCGCCCCGAGGCCGAGCTGAGCTTCGACATGGATTTCTCGCCGAGCGTGCGGGTGCATGCCTTCGGGAGCGGCGTCTGGCAGCGGCTCGGAGCGAACGGCTCACCGTCCAGCAACGACGTCGACGCCTACGGCGTCTCCTACGGCGCCAGCCTCGAGATCGATCCCGTGCGCATCGCCGGATCCGCCTTCTACGGGCCTGGTCTCGGTTTCGGCATCGCGCTCGACGGGAGCCCCGCGGCAGTGCGCGTCGACGCCGAGAAGAACATCGATCTTCATACGTTCGACGGCTACTTCGGCGTGGTGGGTCTCAAAATCGACGCGCTCGAGCTCGGCGTGGGCGCCGGCATCTCGCGCCTGCACTTGCTCGCCGACGAAAAGAGCCTGACCACCACCAGCCTGCCGAAGACGCAGTTCGGCGTCTCGGTCGCGGGCTACTATCATTTCACCGACTACCTCGTCGGCGGGCTCGACTACTTCCGCGCCCAGTACGACTGGTACCTCGGGGACAAGCAAGTCGTGAATTTCATCAACGCCGGCGTCACGGTTCACTGGTGACGCAAAGCTCTTTACTCATCGGCTGACGAAAGGGCGGAGGAACGCATGGTAACACCGAAAAACATCGCGTATACGCTCGCGCTGACGCTCGCGACCGCCGGGCTCGCCGCCTGTGGCGCAGCTCGACCCTGGGGCGACGGCGCGGCCAAAACCGACGTCGCGCAAGCTCCCGCGGCACCGAGCGCCACGGAGAGCCCGAAGCCCATGGATAACGCAACACAGCCCGAGAAGGCGCCCGCCATCACCCAGAGCGAGTTCGGGGTGGTCGACGGTAAGCCGGTCCAACTCTACACCCTCAAGAACAAGAACGGGTTGGTGCTCAAGATCACCAACTACGGGGCGATCATCACGGAGTTCGAGGTCCCCGACAAAACCGGAAAGCTCGCGGACGTCGTGCTCGGCTTCTCGGACGTGGACGGCTACGTGAAGGCGAGCCCCTACTTCGGAGCGACGGTCGGCCGGGTCGCGAACCGCATCAAGAACGCGAAGTTCGATCTCGAGGGCAAGCAGTACAAACTCGACGCGAACAACGCGCCGAATCACCTTCACGGCGGTAAGAAGGGCTGGGACAAGGTGATCTGGGAGGCCACGCCGAGCGAGACCGAGCACGGCCCCGAGCTCAGGCTCACGT
>JAEZYO010000968.1 GCA_023419055.1 Pseudomonadota bacterium
GTCTCGTGGGCTCGGAGATGTGAAAAAGAGACAGCCCACGAACTCCACGTCGTCGACCCAGATGTCGAAGTCGCGCCCTGCCGAGCCGAACTGCCACTCGATCGAGATCAGGCGAGACCTGTCGATCTCGGGCTGACGATCGCCCCAGCCCGGCTGCTGCGCGAGGTCGTCGAACGAGACCGTGTACGTCTCCCACTGGTCCGTGAAGGCGAGCGCGACGCCGAAATCATTGTAACAGGCGGTGCACACGCCGCCTTCGGGCGCGGTGTTACCGTCCGGGATCTCGAAGCGCACCTTGCCGGGGCCCTTCGCTTTGAAGCGGATGCCCTGAAAGCGCGAAGCGTCGTAGGTCCCGGGCCCTTCGAGCAGCTTGAAGCCCATGCCGGCGTAGAGGCTCGAGCCGCTGCCCGCGATGGTGCCCGACACGCGGGCCGCAGCCTGACTGCCCGCGGGTCCACCGTCGGCCATCGTGAACGGGCTCGTCGGTTTCACGGTCGAGCCCTCCTGGTCCACGAACGTGAACCAGTAGCCGCCGCGACCGTCGACCTGCTTGATACGGCTGTCCTTGTCCTCGGCGTCTTCCACCGCGCCGGAGCCGTCGGGGCAGCTCGGCAACAAGAGCTCTCGAGCCTTCGCCGTCGCTCCCGTCGCGGAGGCAGGCGTGGTCAGGCAACCGCTCGCGGTCACCGAGACCAGCGCTCCGAGCGCGAGCCCGACCCTCGTCACGGCTCTCCCCCGAGGCTCGCGAGCAGCTCCGACTCGCCGGGGACGAGCGTGCGCACGAACTCCGACGGCACGCGCCGGCCGGCGTACGGCTCCGCCGCCTTGCACGCGGGCGCCTGGGCGTCGAAGCGACTCGCGATGTCGAACATCAGCTTGGCGCTGTCGATGCCACGGTAGAGCGTGTAGTGGTCGTAGTCCTTGTAGAGCGCGCCGGTCTCGTTCTTGTCGGCGAGCATCCAGAACATCGAGCCCGCGCCGCCACGCCGTAGAATGATCTCGTTCCAGCGCGCGTAGATGGCCTCTCGCTCTTCGAGCCCGCTCACCACCTGCTGCTCGTCGTCGCGCGTCACCTTCCAGCCGTACTCTTCGAGCACGGTGGGCTTCTTCATCTCGCGCGCCGCCTTGAGGTGGTCGAGGATCCAATCGTCGGTCCACCCCGGCGGCGTCCCCCAATCCTCCGGGTACATGTGGAACGTGCCGAAATCGATGCCCGGCGCCGAGGTCATCGCGACGTGGTCGACGCCGTCGTTCGCCTTGTAAGTCCAGTGGTCGCCGCCGCCGTTGAAGAACCCTTCGTCACCGACGGAGACCATGTGGTTCGGGTCGAGCGACTTGATGTACGCCGACATTTCTGCAACCCAGTCGGCGAGCGTCGAGTTCGTCCAACCGTCCCTGCGATCGAAGCCCTTGCCGCTGATGGCGCGCGGCTCGTTCGCGAGCTCCCAGGAGAAGATGGCGGGCTCGTCCTTGTAGAGGCGCCCGGTGAGCGTGTTCTTCCGATTGAGGAGGTGCGAGACCCAGCCCTTGTAGGCCTCTTTGACGCGCGCGTCGGTGTAGAAGAGGTCGTGTTTGTCGAGGCCGTACCAGAGCAGGTACTGGTCCATCCCGCCGAAATCCTGCCAGTTGTTGGTCAGGACCATGACGAGCTTCAACCCGAGCTGATCCGCCTTGTAGACGACGTAGTCGAGCCGCTCGAGGCCGTCCGGGCCGTCGTTGAAAGCGGGCTTCTTCGTCTTCGGATCCCAATACTGGAAGTAGACGCCTTCCTTGCCGGCCTCACCCTTGAGATCGGGCACGCTGCCGTCGAGCGATCCGCGGTCCAGGAAGGCCCAGAGCCGCATGACCTTCAGCTTCATCGCGGCGGAGGACTCGAGCACGGCGTCCACCATCGGCTTCGGTTTGAAGGTGAGATAGTAGTTGTTCGTGCCCTCGAAGCAGAACGGCTTGCCGCGGTGCTCGAAGACCGGCGCCGGATTTGCCTTCACGTCCAGGCTGCTCTGCGCGTAGCGATCGGGGGCGCGCAGACACCCGGTGGTCATGAGGAGGCCCGCCGTCGCGGCGAGCGCCCACGAGTTGTCCCGAAAGAAAGGCATGACCAGAACGGCTGTTACCAGGGCTCCCCGTCGGGGATCGAAGCGCGTCGAGTGAGGACGGTTCTGGAACCGCTCCCGCAACTGAAACGTTTTAGTACATTGGGCGCTCCGACCCTGTCAACGCAATTTCGCGCGCGCCGTTGACAGCTGAATCGCGGTTCGGTACGGGGCTTAAACGTTTAAGTCCGGAGCCGCGCATTGAGCTCTGCCGGACCTCTCCTCGAGCGCCATCCGAACAATCCGATCCTCACCGGCAAAGACTTCCCGCCCGATTCCGGCATCAAGCGAGTATTCAACTCGGGCGGATCTGGATCGCGGAGAGCGAGGACGGCTACTGGCTCGGGCACGTCTCCGCCCGGGCAACCGAAGCGGCGCGCTCCTTCCGGAGGAGGTCAACGGGCTGTACGCGCGCCTCGAGCGCCCGAACACCGCCGGCGCCTTCGGCGACCTGTGGATCAGCCACTCCCCGGATCTGATCTTCTGGGGCAAGTCGCGCTGCGTGCTCCGAAACCGAGACATTCGCTGCGCCTGGACACTACGTTTATCAGCTCGGCGTCTGCGTCCTGGATCTGAAAGAGCCCTCGCGACCACCAGCGTCGAGCGCCTGCTGAAGGCGCTGCAGGATCTGAGAGTCCTGGTGGGTGCGCCTCGGCGGGTGGCGGGGCGCAAGCCCATCGCGCCGCCGCCGCCCACCACGGCTCCGCTTCAGCGCGCGCGCACGCGCGGCTTCGCCGTCGTGCCCCTGACCACGAAGTCCACGGGAGCAAGCTCGGTCTTGACCCTGTCGTCCACGCGCTCCACCAGCTCTATCAGGCGCGCCATGGCGCGGCGCCCCATGTGCTCCTTCAGCACGCTCACGGTCGTGAGCGGGGGATCGGTGTAGTTGCTCATCACGATGTCGTCGAAGCCGATGACGCTGAGATCGCGCGGCACCTTGAGCCCGAGCTCGCGCGCCGCGCGCAACACGCCCGCGGCCATCTCGTCGTTCGAGCAGAAGAGCGCCGTCAAGTCCTTGTGCTTCTCGAGCGCGCGCGTCGCGGCCTCGTAGCCGCTCTCGAAGGTGAGCGCCTCGCACTCGATCACGTTGAGGGCGCGGCTGAATTTCCGCTCGTTCTTGTCGAAGGCGCTGCGAAACCCGCTCAGCCGGTCTTCGACGCTGGGCGCCGGCGTGCGCGGGACGATCATGGCCAGGTGCTTGTGCCCGAGCAAGATCAGGTACTCACCCGCGAGCAGCCCGCCGCGGCGATCGTCGATGCGCACATTGTTGATGTTGTCTACGCGCGGCACCGTGTCCACCGCGACGATCGGGATCCCGAGCTCCGTCACGTCCTTCACGAGCCGCGGCTGCACGCGCCGCATGAAGAGCACGCCCTCCGCGTTCTTCTCGCGCAGGATCTTGGGCAGATCCTGGTAACCCTTGTAGGTGGCCTCGATGTACGAAAAGAGCAGGTTGTAATCGTGCTCGATCGCCTCTTTGACGGCGCCCTGCACCACGAACGAGTAGAAGTGGTTCGTGATGGTGTCGTCGTCCTTGTAAAAGACGATGCCGACGTTGCCGTTGCGCTTGCGCGCGAGCCCCGCCGCGGCCGCGCTCGGGTGATAGTTGAGCTCGCGCGCCGCGTCGAGCACGCGCTTGCGCGCGGCCTCGCTGATGGTCTCGTTCGGGTTGTCGTTCAGGACGAACGAGACGGTAGCCGTGGAGACGCCGGCCTTCTTGGCGACGTCCTTGATAGTGGCACGTTTGCTCTTCATTCTCGGGGCGGGCGGCGTTACCGCCTCCCTTTGCCCTTTACGACGAGAAGGCGGCGCTTGTCACGACGGCTTCACTTCACGAGGAGTCGGAGGTCCTCGATTTCGAACCGGTTCACGGCGCCCAAGACGAAGCGAAGGCCCACGATCGCGCCCAGATCGGGCCGGCCACGTCGGGTTCGGACGGGCGCTGGAAGTACTCGAATGCGGTCGCGTATTCCGACGCGCCGCTGCCAGTCGCGAACGTGTACCCGAACGCATCCTCACAGTCACTCGGCGCGCAGGCTCGCGTGATGAGCCGAACCGTGAAGCTCGCCGGCACCGGAGAGGTTCTAGCGATGAAGCCAACGCCGGGAAACGCGCTGATGTCGCGAACACAGTCACGCTCTCTTCCGGCTCGACGAAAGAGACGCTCGAAAACCTGGCCCCGCATCGGTCGGTGCCCACTCCACACGACGGGGCCTTCGGCGGCGCAACAGAGAACTTCGAAGCCGGCAGCGCCCTTCACCCAGACGAGTTGACCCAGCCCTTCACCGGGGCACGCACCAGCTGACGTCGCAGGACGTGGCCCGCCCCTCGATCACCGACTGCGAGACGCAGGAGAAGCCTGCCGAGCAAGCACTGATGGTCGCTCCGAAGCCGCAGTCGTCGTTGCAGGCCGTGGCGCAGACACCCTTCAGGCAGTAGTACTTGCTCCCGGCGTGGAGGGCGCAGTCCTCGTCCTCTTCGCATTCGACCGAGCAGAGCCCCTCGAAGCGACCGGATCGGGGACAGAACAAGTCGTCGACGCAGTCGCTGCTCGCCGAGCACTCGTCGTTGAGCTCGCCGGTGGTGCCGTCCTCGTCCTCCGTATCCGCGGCCTCACTACAGCCGAGAGTGGACGCCAGGACGAGAACGGACCAACACGCGATGCGCCAAGCACTCATGAGGGCGCATCTTAAAGTTCAGAACGCCGCCGGGGGCAACCGCCACGCGAACGCCTGGAGACAGCTCCACCGGACAACGCCGCGAACGTCGCTCCCGGCGGTGCGAAACGCGGTGCTCAGGCGACGGCGCGCGACTGCCCGTTGGTCGAGTGATCGTGCTCGGGTGCGCCCCCGCGCAACGTCACGCTGAAGCGCGTACCGCTGCCCGGCGTGCTCTCCACCGCGACGCGACCCCCCATGGCTTCGACGAGGTGCTTCACGATGGAGAGGCCGAGGCCCGTACCGCCGAGCTCGCGCGAGCGACCGGGGTCGACGCGATAGAAGCGCTCGAACAAGCGCGGCAAATGCTTCTCTTCGATACCCGGACCGTTGTCTCGAAAATCCAGGCGAACCCCTTCACCCGTTTGCTCTGCGGTGATGACCAGGCGAGACCCAGGGCCGCAATACTTGACGGCGTTGTCGATCAGATTCGTGACGACGTGCTCGAGCGCGCGTCGATCGGCGGTGGCGATCGCGCCGCTGACGTCGTTGCGGAGGTCCATGCGCTTCTTCTCGGCTCGCTCGCGGAAGAGCCCGAGCACTTGACCGATGAGCGCTCGCAGGTCCACGGGCTCCAAGGTGACTCGGTACTCGCGCGACTCGATGCGAGAGAGATCGAGCAGGTCTTCGACCAGCGAGTGCAGGCGCTCGGCGTTACGCTCGATGATGCCGATGAACTTCTTCAGCATCTCCGGGTCGCTAGGGATGCCGTTCTGCAGCGTCTCGGCCGCGGAGCGCACCGCCGTCACCGGGGTCCGAAGCTCGTGCGAGACGTTGCCCACGAAGTCGCGCCGCATGGACTCGAGGCGGCGCATGTCCGTGACGTCGACGAAGACCGCCAGCACCGGAGGCGCTTCGGACGCGAGGCGCCCCGCGCGCACCAGGAGCCGCCGCGGCTTGAGCCCACCGAGCTCGATCTCGAGCGAGCCCTCCTCGCCGGTCTCGCGGACGCCGTCGAGGAGCTCCTTCAGCTCGGCGTGACGCACGAGTTCGAGCGGGGTCTTGCCGACCGCGTCGTGACCGAGCAGCAGCATCTCGCGCAGCACCGGGTTCACGAGCTCGATGCGGCCGTCCCCGTCGAGCAAGAGCACGCCTTCGTGCATGCCCGCCAGGATGGCGCGCATGCGGTCACCCTCGGCGCGAAGCTCGTGCAGCGTCTTCGAGAGCCCGCGGGAGAGCTGCTCGAGCGCTCGGTAGAGCTCTCCGAACTCGACCTGCTCGGCCTCCGACGACAATTTCGAAAAGTCGCCCTTCGCCATGCGCTCGGTCGACGCCGTCAAGCGCGCGATGCCGCGCGCCATCAAGCGCATCGAAAGCGAGCTCGCCACGAGCCCCAACAGGAGCGCGAAGGCGAGCACCGCGACCAGCACGGCGTCGCCGGTCAACCTCTCGAAGACGAAGTGTCCCAGCGTGAGCGAGAGCAGGACGAGCCCGAAGCACACGAAGAAGAGCTGGCTTCGGACTCCGAACCTCAATTCGTCACCTCGTCGGGCGTCGCCACGAAACGGTAGCCTACCCCGCGCACGGTCTCCACGTAGTCCCGCGCCTCCTCGAGCTTCTCGCGCAGGCGCTTGACGTGGGTGTCCACGGTGCGGGTCGTGATCTCCGCCTGGATCCCCCAGACGTCGTCGAGCAGGGCGCTCCGCGTCTGGACGCGGTTCCGGCGATCGTAGAGCGTGATGAGCAGCTTGAACTCGAGCGCGGTGAGCTCGATCTCCCGCGCTTCCACCCAGACGCGGTGAGCCGCGCGATCGATGCGCAGGCGCCCGAACTCGACGGTGCGGTCGTCCTCCGCCGTCTCCTCGCGCTTGCCGCGCCGCAGAACGGCCTGGATCCGGAGCAAGAGCTCGCGAACGCTGAACGGCTTGACCACGTAGTCGTCCGCGCCGAGCTCGAACCCCACCACGCGGTCGATCTCTTCGCCGCGAGCCGTGAGCATCACCACCGCCACGCCGCGGGTGTCCGGAGACTCCTTGAGCTGCCGGCAGACCTCGGTCCCTGCGATGTCCGGGAGCATCAGATCGAGCAGCACGAGCTCCGGCTTGGTCTCGCGAGCGATCCTGAGGCCCTCACTGCCCGTCGTTGCGAGGAGCACCTCGTGCCCGACCTGGCGCAGGTTGTATTCGAGCACCTCGTGCAGATCGGGCTCGTCTTCGACGATCAGAATTCGGGACATCGAGGCAACGGGGTAGATCGATTGTGTGACAGCCATGTGACGACTCCGCAATAGGGGGGTGCCAACCGCTGCCGCCCGTCGAGCCTAGCAGGCGCGGAGGCGGCGAGGTTTCTCGAGTTTCGAGCGCTCGCGAGAGCGCGTTCGAGCGCTCCCCGAAAAAGCTCTCGCCAGGCGGCGGCTCGGGTAGAGACGCGAACCTGGTCCGATCTCCATCTCGTTTCCGCGCCAGCTCACGCGCCGGCGGAAGATGGCGATCGTCCAGACGCCGAGCAGGAGGGCGTCCTTCACCAGCAGGCAGGGCACGTCCTCGGGGCCGAGCCAGCGCCCTGTCAGGGTTCGTTGCAACAGGGCGTCCGAGACCAGCCGGGCCGCTAGCCCCAAGACACAGGACGCGACCAGCGCGTCGGGCGCGAGGGCGGAAAGAACGAGCGCCGCGCCGAACCAGTTCGAGCTGCTGAGCAGCGGCTCGCCCCAATACACGGGCGCGAGGTGCCGCCGCATCTGAGCCCAGCGCAGGTGCCGCTGGCAGAACGCGAATACCGAGCGCAGGTGGCTCGTGGTGGGCACTCCATGCGAGGAGAGCGCCACGCGGTGACCCGCTCGTTGGAACATGCGCCCGAGCACGTAGTCCTCGGCGAGCACGTCGCTCACCGCACGAAATCCGCCGAGCCTACGGAGCTCGCTCAAGCGGAAGAGCATGCTCTTTCCGATGACGCACGGGTGCGAGAAGGAGAGATCCGCGCCGCACGTCGCACGCACCGCGAGCGTGTCGAGGAGCAGCGCATCGAAGCGCGAAGCGAGCCCCTGGCCACCCTTCCCCACGAGCACGCTCGACACCAGTCCCACCTTCGGGTCGGAGAGCTCCGCGGCCATGGCGCGCAAGTAGCCCGCGTCCGGGCGCACGTTGGAGTCCGAGACCAGCACCCAGTCGTGGCGGGCGCGCTGGCTCAGCATCGACAGGTTGCACACCTTGGGGTTGTGACCGATCGTAGCCGCCCCCGAGACCACCCGGATCGCGACCTCGGGGAGGTCGCGCTTGACGTGCCGCGCGATCGCGAGCGCCGGATCGTCGGGATCTTCGGCGCCAATCAGAATTTCGAACTCGGGGTAGTCCTGGCGAGCGATGGCGCACAGGTTTTCGTAAAGGCCGGGCTCCGCGCCCTTTACTGGCTTCAGCACCGAGATGGCAGGCAATGGTCCACTGCTCGGCCGACGGCGCCGCGACACCAGAACCGCAACGTGACTCACGACGGTGATCACGAGCGACAGCGCGCCCAGGGCGAGCAGCAGAAGGATTGGATCGGTCATACCGAGCGCCCTCCTCGGTGGACAACTTGCCAGCCGGGGGTGGCGAGGCCGAGACTCCCGAGCAACGCTCGAGCAACAAGTCACTCTACGCTGGTCACTGACAGCGGAGACTCTGCGAAGCGATACCCAACGCCG
>JAEZYO010000985.1 GCA_023419055.1 Pseudomonadota bacterium
CGCCGGTGCCCGCGCCTGCGCCCGCCTCGACGGCGGTCACGGGCAGCGCGCTCGTCACCGACGAGATCGCGGTCCCCCGCCAGCGCTCGCCCTTTGCGGCCTGGGCCGCCATCGGTGTCGCGCTCGCCCTCGGGCTGACGCTCGGTTTCGTGATCTTCAGTCGGCAGAGTGAGCCTGTCGTGCAGTACGTGCAGGTGCCCGCGAGCACGGGATCGGCGGCGCCCGTCGCGACGCTCGAAAACGCAGCGCCGGCGCCGCCTCCAGCCGCGACCGCCGAAGAAGGGAAGAAGCCCGAAGCGACCACCGGCCCGGCGAAGACGGGTGGGGGAGCCGCGGTAGCCGCGAAGGCGCCCGTCGCGGAACCGGAGAAAACCGGCGGCGGTTTGACGGGCCTCAAGGGGCTTTCGGGCCTCGGTGCCAATGGTCCGAGCGGGCCCTCCGGGGGCACGACCACGCCGAGCTCCGGGAGCTCGCAGCTCGACGGCGCGCAGGTTCAGAGCACCGTCGCCCGCTACACCAGTAGCGTGAAGCGCAGCTGCTGGCAGCCCGCGCTCGACTCCCGCGATCCCAACGCGCCCACGAGCGCGCGCGTGGTCGTCACGATCACGGTCGGCAGCTCGGGCGGCGTGCAGAACGTGACGACGAGCGGTGATCCGCGCGGCTATCCTGGGCTCGCGAACTGTATCGCCGGGCGCGTGCGCGGCTGGCAGTTCCCGCCTTCGAGCGGCAGCACGACCGTCAACGTTCCGTTCGTGTTCGCCGCGCAGTGAGCTCCGCGAGGAGCTCGCGCGGCGAGCGCGTTATACACGTCCGCCCTTGCGGGTGGACGCGGTCGCAGAGCTCGTAAGCCGGGTTCTGTCGCTGCGCCGAGTTGCCCCGACGCAGCCGGCGATCATTCATCTGGGACGCGTGTTGCCACGCGCCTCGAGCAACCTACCCAGGAGCTCGGGCGGGCGACCCTCGAACGCTCCTCTACGTGGTCTTGCTCCGGATGGGGTTTGCCGTGCCGCGGACGTTACCGCCCGCGCGGTGGGCTCTTACTCCACCGTTTCACCCTTACCCGAGGCGCTTTCACGGCTCGGGCGGTTTCGCGTTTTCTGTGGCACTTTCCTCGAGGTTACCCTCACCGGGCGTTACCCGGCATCCTGCCCTGCGGAGCCCGGACTTTCCTCCCGGCGCTTTCGCGCCGAGCGATCACCTGAGCCGCTGCGACGGGACGGAGCCTAGCACGGGTTCATCACCGGCATGCCGAACTTCGCGGAACGGAGGGTCGAGGAGCGTCCGGCGATGAGCCCAAGGAGGCACACCGCCGGACCGCGAGGGTTCACGCCGCGGTGACCATATCGAGCCAGCGACCGCGCTCGCGGGAGAGCTCCTCGATGCGGAGCTTCAGCTTGCGCTTGGCTCGTGCCTCGAGCTGGCGCGCGCGCTCCCGAGAGACCCCGAGCTGGCGCCCGATCTCGGCGAGCGAGAGCTCCTCTTCTCCGTCGGCCATCAAGCGCCGCTCCACGATGTAGCGTTCGCGATGGTCGAGCGAAGCGACCGCGAGCTCCACCGCGTCACGCACCTGATCGCCGATCTCGTTGTTCGCCATCTTCTCTTCCTGGCTGGACTCGGAAGAGGCGAGCATGTCCGCGAGAGTCGTCCCGGAGTCGTCGAACACCTTCGCGTCGAGCGAGAGATCGCGCGCCTCGAGGCGGCGGACCATGCCCGCGACCTTGTCGGCGGGCAGGTTCATCGCTTCGGCGAGCATGGTGTCCGCCTTCTCTCCTTCGCCCACGAGGTTCAGGATCTTCACGCGCTCTCGGCGGAGCTTGAAGAACATCTTCGATCGGAGAGCACCGGAACCAACACCGACGAGGCTCCAGGATCGGATGATATGATTCAGGATGTACGCGCGGATCCAATAGGCGGCGTAAGTGACGAAGCGCGTTCCGCGGCCGGCCTCGAACTTCGAGAGCGCGTGCACGACGCCGAAGTTGCCCTCGGAGACCAGCTCGTCGATGGGCACCCCGTAGCGGCGGTACTTGAGCGCGATCGCCACCACGTAACGGAGGTGCGAGTTCAGGAGCTCGACCTTCGCCGACTCGTCCTGTTTGCCCTGCCAGCGCTCTACGAGCTCGAGCTCGGCCTCACGGCTGAGCTGGGGCAGCCGGTGCACCATCGAGATGTAGCGAGAAAGGTACGGGTCGTAGTCGCGGGCCATGCGGAAGCTCCGTGTCGGAAGGGGGTCCTGGGCAGGGGGTCGACCAGGACGGCGGGACGGAAACTTTTCCGTCTTGCGATTGGGCCTACGCGTCGAGGCGCGGGGTGGTTCCGGGTGCGCGTGCTTTCGTACGCTCAGCAAGAAACTGTGGACGAACAGTCAATCCGTCCGTCGACCGAGAGCGAAACCACGCGGTCCACGCACCTCGGCCTTGGAGCCGGCCCGCTTTCAGTCCTTGCTGACTCGATGCTCCGCTGAGCTGTACCTCTCCGTGCCCGCACCTTCGCGGAGCGTTCTCTCGGAAGCCTGGACCAAGGGGTCCGGGCTCGAGAAAAGCCGAGGATCAGCCTTGAACGAAACCCAGAAGGGTCAGACCTGGGAACCCAGAAGGGTCAGACCTGAAAAGAGGAGCCGCAGCCGCAGGTTCCCGCCACGTTCGGGTTGCCGAACTTGAACCCGGAACCGTGAGCGCTCTCGACGTAGTCGATCTCGGTCCCGTCGAGGTACTGGTAGCTCAAGGGGTCCACGTAGAGCTTCACGCCTTGCGACTCGAAGTTCTCGTCGAGGTCCGTCGGCGCCTCTTCGAAGTAGAGGTCGTATTGGAAGCCGGCGCAGCCACCGCCGATCACGCGCAACCTGAGCCCCTGACCCTCGAGGCCTTCGGCCTTGGCAATTTCACGGACTTTTTCGGCGGCGAGGGTCGTGATCGAGATCATCGTGATGCTTTCCTGCTGGGGTCGGTGTGTCCAAAGGAGGGACGTCCGCTCCGCTCGCGTAGTATAGGCATTGGGCCCCTGGCCCGCCACGCGTTTCTGGAGCCACCCTTGAAGCTCAGCGTCACCGCTCGTCTCCTCGGCACCCTGCTTTTCGCTACCTTCTCAGCCTTCGCCCAACAGCCTGCTCCCCCCGAGGCTGCTCCCGCCGAGCTTCCGCCTCCAGGTCCCCCTCCCGAACCTACGCCTGCCGAGCTTCCGCCGCCTCCGCCTCCGCGCCAGGAGGTCGCTCCTGCTCCTGGCCCAGCGCCTGCGCCTCCGCCGCCGCAGGAGCCGCCGCCCCCACCACCGCAGCTGATCAACGTGGAGACCCCGCCGCCGCCCGAGCCCGTGGTGCGGACCTATCACCTGCACGAAGGCTTCTACTTCCGAGTCTCGGTTGGTATCGGCGCGCTCAACCAGAGTGTCTCGACGGATAGCCGCGTTTTCCCGGACTACTCGACCTCAGGGGGTGGGTTCGCCTACGACGTCATGATCGGAGGCTCACCGGCGACCGGCCTTGCGATCGGCGGCGCCTTGATCGGGCTCGGCGCGACCAACGCCGACGTCGAGGTCGACGACGTGAAGACGGGCGAGGTGAACGCGAGTCACGCCATCCTGGGTGTGTTCATCGACGGGTTCCCTCAGCCGAACGGCGGCCTCCACCTCGGTGGCGCACTCGGCTTCGCCGGCGACGCGCTGGAGCAGGACGGAGACACGAAGAGTCTCGGAGGGTTCGGCGGTGCGGCCTGGGTAGGGTACGGCTTCTGGGTCGGCCCGGAGTGGAGCCTCGGCGGGATGCTGCGCCTCACGGGCACGCTGACGCGTAAAGAAGAGGACGGCCTCACGGAGCAAGCGAGCAGCCTCGGCACGTCGCTGCTCTTTACGGCGCTCTATCACTGAGGCCGAACACCAAGCCCGAACGACAAGAGAGCGCGAGCTTTCGCGAGCCCACGGGAGTCGGACGGAGGGGCTCGGAGCAAGCGCTGCCAGACACTGCCTGAACCTCTCCGTTTGCCGCGACGAGCAAGAGACCGGTATCCGGCAAATTGACGGCGGTGAACCCGCTAGAATCGACGAGCGGAAGGGGCCCCGTGTTGCTCATCGGCGCAGGCCCGCCGCTCACCAGCGCGCGGAACGACTCCTGACCCCGAGCGTCGAACGCGATCAAGCGCCCGCTCGCCAGCAGGCGTAGCTCCCCGCGGGTTCCCACCGAAAAGCTCGTGAGCGGTAGGACCGTCTCGGAGAAGAGCGTTCGACGCAGGCCCGTCGCGAGGTTCAGCTCCACGAGCGCTCCCGGATCCACGATCGCGAGGAGCCGCCGCTGATCCGGCGCTATCGAGGCGGAAGTCACGCGTCCTCCGAGCTCGGCTACCGAGACCAGGTTGCCTTCGGCGTCCCGGCGAAGGACCTGGCCGCTGCTCGTGACACCTATCAGCGTTCCACCCGCTTCGAGCACGACGACGAGGGGCTCCTTCGCCTGCGCCAGCCAGCGTAGCTTGCCCCGGCGATCGAGCTCGGCGAGCTGCCGTGCGCTCGAGAGCGCGAGTCCTCCCGCCTCGAGCGGGATGAGCTCGACGTCGCGGCTCTCGGTCAGGCCAGGCACGCTCTCGCGGTAGAGCTCGCGCCCAGCGGGGGCGAAGCCCACTGCTTCACCCGCTTGGGTGATGAGCCAGCGCGTCTCGTCGCGGGCGATGACCGGCGCGCTGGCCTCGGAGTCGGGGCCGACGCGGGCGCTCCACTCGAGGCGGCCCTCGGGGCCGAGCTGGGAGAGCTTGCCCGCACCGTGAGCGACCACCAACCGGCCCTGGGCGTCGCCCACCGGCGGGCGCGAGATCGGGGCGCTCAATTTCACGTGGAAGGATGGGGCTGGGCTTCGAGGCAGCGGGACGCGCACGGACCCGCTGTTCTGCGCATCGATTCCGGCCGCGGCCGCGAGCGCGCCTTTGCCTCCGGCCGCGAGCGTAGCGGCGATCGTCGAATCGTGAGCGACGGCGACCGCCGGCGCGAAGAGCGAAAACAGGGACAAGAGCGCCCGAGCCCCGCGCTTTCGGGCTCCGTCAACGGGGTTCGACACGCACCACATAGTGTTCCTTGCCAGCCGGCGCGACTAGCGGGAGCGGCGTCGGCGCCCACGGGTTCGGCACGAGCGTGAGCTCGATGCAAGCGCGCTCCTCCGCGGTCGAGGTGACCGGACGCGTTCGATGAGGACCGCTCACGTCGCGGTCGCTCGGCTTCGAGGGCGCGCTCCGATGGACCCGCACCGGGATGCCCGAATCCGAGCCGGACTTCGGAGTCACCTGGAGGACCGCGTGCGGCGCCCTCGGACGCTCGGGAGCATCTTCCACGACGAACACGACCTCGCCCGCGGTCGGCTTCGCGCAGAGCACGTCGAGGTCGCGCATCCAGGCGAGCTTGCCGCGAAGCGCCGTGCCGACCTCGATCTCGCTCGCCACGCGAGCGGCGTCGTTCGGCTCGACTTCGAGGCCGGGGAGCGGAGGGGCGGAGCCGAGCTCGAGGCCGTAGCTGTCCGAGATATTCTCGTAGACGGGCGGGGAGCCAGCCTCGGTGTAGGCGTCGCGATCCTGCATCACCGCGAGCAGGTAGGAGCCCGCGGGTAGATCGAGCTGGAAGGGGTCGAGCCCGAGGTCCGGTGAGCCCGGGCAGTAACGCGCGAGGGCGCTCTCCGATCCGGCGGGGTAGATCGATACGCACACGGCCATGTTCGGGATCGGAGCGAGCGCGAGCGTCGACAGGCCACGCCCCTTTGGCACGTCGACCTTGTAGAAATCACGATCGCTCCGTTGTGCGTCGAGCCGCTTGCCGAGCTGGCCCTTCACCGAGACCGGGAACGAGAGCGGCATCGCGGAGCTCGCGGCGTTGTTCGGTTCCCGCTCGCTACCGTCGAACGCCGGAGCCGCGTAGAGGCTCGAGACGCCGCGGTACGCGACGAAGCCGCCGCCCGCGAGCGCGGCGAGCAAGATTGCCCAAGCCGCGTGGCCGCGCCGCCTGAGCTTACGCTCGTAGAGCTCGACCTCGGTGCGCGTGGCAGCGTCGGCCTCGGCGGGCCCGAGCGCGCGGAGCTCGCGTGAATCGAGCACGAGCTCGACGCCGCGATGCCCGAGCTCCTGGAGAATGGCTTCTTTCAGCGCTGCAGCGTGCGGGTAGCGCTGCGCGGGATCCTTGGCGAGCGCCTTGAGCACGATGCGATCGATGCCGGGCGGTATCGACCGACCGGGCGCGCGCGAGCTCGGGGGTTCGGGAGCCATCGTCAGGTGCTTGCTGAAGATGGCGATCTGGTTCGCGCCGTCGAACACCACGTCGCCCGTCAGGCACGAGTACATCAGAGCGCCGAGCGCGTAGACGTCGCCTGCCGGACCGACCGGTTCCCCGCGGATCTGCTCGGGTGGCATGTAGTACGGCGTCCCGACGATGGCGCCGCGCAAGGTCAGGTTCATCGTCTCGGTCGACTCGCGCAGCTTGGCGAGCCCGAAATCGAGCACCTTCACGAACTCCATGCTCTGCCCCGTGCCGAGCACCATCACGTTCTCGGGCTTGAGGTCGCGGTGCACGATCCCGCGCTCATGGGCCTCGGCGAGCGAGCTGCAAATCTGGATGACGACTCGTCCCGCGCGGTCGAGGTCGAGCGCGCCGCTCTCGCGGATCACGTGCCCGAGGTCGGAGCCGCGCAGGTACTCCATCGCGAGGTACACGAGCCCGTCCGCGTGACCGAAGTCGAACACCTGTACGGTGTTCGGGTGAGAGAGCTGACTTACCATGGCCGCTTCACGCTCGAAGCGCGCCACGAGCGCCGGGTCTCTGGCCAGCGCGCCCGAAAGGAGCTTCAGCGCGATGAGCTTGCCGATGCGCGCGTGCTCGACCTTGTACACGACGCCCATCCCGCCCCGACCAATCGGCTCGATGATGCGGTAGCGGTCCGCGATCATCATGCCGAGGAGCGGATCGGCGAGCTGCGGCGAGCCCTGACGCACCGTGGGTGCGTGCTCGAGCTCCGGCTCGACAGCGCGACTCACTTGCCGGCCTTGACCACGAACTCCGCCGAAATGGCGGGGACCCGGGTGTTCTCGCGAGGACCGTCCACGGCTCCGGCGACCTTGCCGACCGCGGTCACCCGATCGCCGCTCGCGAACTGCGCGCGCGCGCCGTAGGTGACACGGGCGAGGCAGGGCGCCTTCGCGCAGCCGCTCTTCACGTCGAGCAGCACCACGCTCGCGAAGTTCTCCGTGCGCGCTTCGATCACCGTGCCGTCCCACGCGACCGTGACGCCGAGCTTGGACTCGGGCGCGCTCGCGATCTCGGCGTAAGAACCGACGGCGGAGGCGCGCGCCGGAGCGACCTCCGCGGCGAGGTTCGCGACGCGCTTGATCTTGACCGGCACGAGGCGGGGCGCCTGGTTCGGAGCGCTCGCTCGCACCATGACCGTCGTCTCGCCCTGAGCCGAGACGTTCATCATCTGCGCGAACTTGCCGGACGCGTCGACGGTGATGGGCCGACCCTCGACCGTGACCGACGCGCCTTTCAGCGTGCGGCCTGCGAGCACGAAGGTCGGGGTGTCGATCACCACGCTGTCGCCCGGGGCGTCTATCGTGAGCGCCGCGATGCCGAGCTCGAAAGAGACGTCACCGCTTTGAGTGGAGCTGCCGGGCGGCGTTATCGCGTAAGGGACGCGCCGTTCCAGCCGCTTCACCGTCTCTTCTTCGCCCTGAAGCGCGCTCGCGACGTCGAGATCGGCGCTGCCTGTGCCGTCAGGACCGAGGGTGACCGGGTGCCCGTCGATGACGGCGGTCGTTCCCGGCACGGCCTGCACCGCGACCCGTACCCGCGGCTTGGGCTCGTCGAGCGGGCTCGTGTCGGCGCGGACCCGGTACTCGACTGGAACGGTAAGCTCGACGGTCTCGCTCTTGCCAGGGGTGCGCGCGCGCTCGAGCGCGAGCCGATTTTCTACGATA
>JAEZYO010000174.1 GCA_023419055.1 Pseudomonadota bacterium
ACCGCAGCGCTCGCGGCGTCGGGGGCTCTCGGGACGAACGTACTGCTCGGTGCGGGCGCGCTCTGGCTCTATATCGTCGGGTTGACGCACGTAGCCCGCTTCGAAAACGGTGGCGCGATCGACCGCGCCTGGGTGGGCGCCTTCGTCCTCGCGCCGCTTTTCGTGTGCGCGCCGCGCATCGTCTCCGAGCGCAACTGGCTGGCAGCGCTTTGCGCCTTGGGCTCGCTCGCGTGGAGCCTCCGCTCGCTCGGCTTTGCGCTGCGTGGCGGCAAGGGGCAGATCCCGCGCGCCGTCGTCACCTTGATCGCCGGGGTGTCCCTGGTCGACGCGCTCTTCATCGCGCTAGAAGGCTTCTACTACGGCGTGATCCTGGCGCTCGCCTGCTTCTTGCTCACTCTGAAGTGGCAGCGACGCATCCCTGGTACGTGACCAGAGCTCTACTCGAACAGGTGCCGCAGCAAGAGGGCGCGCACGTCCGTGGCTGCCACGCTGTCGGCCGGCAGTAGCTCCGGCACCGAGGACAGGAAGAGCGGGCCGTCTTCGGCTCGATCGGTGAGCCGACCGTGCGAGCCTTTCACCAGCGTCGCGTCGAGCGGGATCACGTCCAGCAGGTTCCGGAACCCGAGCTTGCGCGCCAAGAGTCGCCGGCCGACCTTGAGCATCGGGAACGTGAGCTTCGGATCGATGAACAGCTCGACCGGATCGTAGCCAGGCTTGAGGTGGATATCGACCGTTCGCGCGTAATCGGGGGCGCGCGCGTCATCGAGCCAGAAGTAGTAGCTGAACCAGCGGTCGGCTCGCGAGACGAGCACGAGCTCACCCGACCGCTCGTGATCGAGCCCCGCCGCGTGCTTGCCGGCGCCGTCGAGCACCTGCTCGACGCCGTCGAGCTTCTCGCAGAGCCCGCGCACCGCCGGAAGATCCCGCGGATTTTTGACGTAGACGTGCGCGACTTGATGGTCGGCCACCGCGAACGCGCGGCTCGCTCCCGCGTCGAGCTGCTCGAGCCCGAGCTCTTCTCGCACCCGCAAGAAGCCCGCCTCGCGCAGCGCGCGATTCACGTGGATCGCGTCGGAGACGGCGGTAATGCCGTACTCGGAGAGCACCACCACTCGCAGGTTCTTCCGGCGAGCGAGCTCGAACAGCTCACCGCACACCGCGTCGACCTCGCCGAGCGCCTTCCCGATCCGCGGGTCGTTCGGGCCGAAGCGCTGCAAGTCGTAGTCGAGGTGAGGCAGGTAGACGAGCGTGAGCGTGGGGGCGCTCTTCTCGATGATGCGCTCGGCCGAGCGCGCGATCCAGTTCGTGGAGGTGATGTCCGCGCGAGGTCCCCAGAAGTTGAACAGCGGGAACATACCGAGCTCGCGGCTGAGCTCTTCGCGGAGCTCCGGCGGGTCCGTGTACACGTCGGGCAGCTTCCGGCCGTCGGCCGTGTACATCGGGCGCGGCGTCACCGAGATGTCCGCGCTCGAGTACATGTTGTACCACCAGAAGAGCTTCGCCGACGTGAAGCTCGGATCGCGGCGCTTGGCCTCGTCCCAGAGCTTGTCACCGTGGACGAGCTGGTTCGATTGCCGCCATAGCCAGATCTGAGAAAGATCGCGGAAGTACCAGCCATTGCCGACGATGCCGTGCTCGCGCGGCAGCTTGCCGGTCACGAAGGTCGTCTGCACGGAGCAGGTGACCGCGGGTAGCACGCTGGTGAGCGGCCGGAGCGCGTGCGCGTCGCGAAAAGCTTCGAGCTTCGGCGTGTGCTCGCCGATGAGCCCCGGCGTGAGGCCCACGACGTTCAATACGAGAGTCGGATTCACGCGGGCACGGTCCTGCTACTCGGCGTCGGTGCGAGGAGCCTGTCCGCGCAGCACCGAGTTGCCCTGATAGAGCTCTCGTTGGTCGACCCGGAGCTCGACGCCGAACTCTCGAGCGTCGAAGCGGCCGCTCTGCGCGAAGAAGGTCACCGGATTGTTCCAGCAGATGGTCTGGATCGAGCTCTCGCCGATGCCGGCGTCGCGCATGGCTTGCGCGGTCTTCGGCACCTTCAGCGGATCGCTGACGCCCCAATCGGCGGCCGAGTTCACGAGGATGCGCTCCGCCCCGTACTTTTGCACGAGCGCCACCATGCGTTGCTCATCCATCTTCGTGTTCGGATAGATGGAGTGCCCGGCCCAACACCCCGAGTCCAGCGTGGCGGCCAAGGTCTCTTCGTTGTTGTGGTCGACCAGGACGAGCTCCGGGGCGATGCCGCTCTCCTTGACGACGGCGAGCGTGCGCTCGGTCCCGCGCTTCTTGTCACGGTGCGGCGTGTGAATGAGGATAGGGAGCCCCGCGTCTTTGGCGAGCTCGATCTGGGCGAGAAAATACTTCTCTTCGGAGGGAGTGACGTCGTCGTACCCGATCTCACCGACCGCCACGACGCCGTCCTTCTCGACGTAGAGCTTCAGGAGCTCCATCACGCCGTCCGCGAGGCGGGCGTTGTTCGCCTCCTTGGGGTTGAGCCCCATGGTGCAAAGGTGCCGAATGCCGAACTGGCTCGCGCGGAAGCGCTCCCAACCGAGGAGCGAGAGAAAATAATCCTCGAAGCTGCCGACGTGCGTGCGCGGCTGCCCGAGCCAGAACGCGGGTTCGACGATGGCGCGAATGCCGGCCGCGGCCATGGCCTCGTAATCGTCGGTCGTCCGCGAAGTCATGTGGATGTGGGGATCGAACAGCATGCGCTCAGGCTCCGTATCGAGAGAGATAGGTGGCGTCCTCGGGCACCGGGCGACCAGCAGCGCGACGTTCGCTCGCGTAGTCGGCGGCCATGCGTGAGAGCTCCGGCGTGATGCGCGCCTCGAGCCCCTCGATGCGCTTCACCGACACCCCCAGGAAGATCGCCTTCATCACGGCTTGATGGAAGCTGCGGGGAGGAAAGTGTGCGGCCAAGAAGGGGTTCTCCGCGACGATCGCCTCGAACACGTCGAGCGAGTTGTGCCGGCAGGCTTGCTCACCCGTCTCCACGAAGCGTTCGGGCTCCGGCAGCGCCGCGAGCGTGCGCAGGATGCTCACCTGCTCACCGATCTCACCGGCCTCGAACAGCGCGAGCACCGAGCTCGCGTGCTCCGAAGGAGCGACGCTTCGTAGCCCGCGCAGCAGCAACCAGAGCCGGGCGAGGTCGGTCACCGTCCATTTCGGGCGCGCAGCGGGCAGCTCGGGGAAGGCGTCGCCGAGCGGCTGGCGCGCAGCGGAGCCGAGGCGGCGCGGGACGCTCGCGAAGAGCGCGCGAAACCCGATGCTGGTCGGCTCCGCCCCTTCCTTCTCGGCGCGCTCGATGAACGGAGCGGAGGAGGGCCACCGCTCCGCCAGTACGCTCGCCAAGGTCGCGTCCAGATCGGACATTCGTTAGAGCTCTTACTCCTCGGGGTTCGGGTGGCAAGGTCTAGCGAGCGCTCCTCCAGCGCGAGCGCATCTTTGAGGCTGGAACGTATTACGCGTTCGAGCTCAGGGCTTCGGCTTGAGCTTCTCGAGCGCACGTGGCTCCTTGACCAGGCCGACGAACCAGTTTCGGACGTTCTCGCGACACTTGTAGTCGAGGTCGCCGGGGCTCTGGGTGGCGAGCATCACGAGACACCCGCGGAGCGCGCGCGCTTGAGCAGGCTCTCGAGCGGAGATTTGGTGGGTGGCTTCGCGCTCGCCGGCAAGTAGAGCTCGGCTTCGTCGAACGTCACCGCGGCTTGTAGCTTCGGGGAAGGGGAGCGGCTCGCGAAGCGGTTCAGCTCTCCGAGGAATAGTGACCATTCCCCGTCAAGCGACAATGAGCGTCGCCAGCGTGCGTGGCTCGAGGGCGCTCAGCGACACTCGACGGATGGCACCCAAGGCTGCTCGTCGGAAGCGACTTGGTCGTGGAGGCCGACGATGGTCTTGCACTCGGCGGCCGACTCGCAGCCGATGTACTCGCAGCGCCCTCCGAAGCAGACCTCCGTCGGTGGACACTGCGCGTCAGTCTGGCAAGGGATGAGGCACTGACCGACGCCGTCCTCATCCGTGTTGCAACGGAGGAGCCTGCGATCCAAACCGGACGAGAGCCCGAGCGACTCGAGATCGGGGATGAGGGAGCACTCGCGATCGGAGCGGCACCCGACGTAGATGCACTCACCCGCCTGGCAGGCCTCGAACAGCGCGCAATGCAGGTCGTTCGTGCACGGCGTCTCGCAACGCCCCGAGATGCAGCGCTTGTCGAACGAGCAGTCGACGCTCTCCGCGCACTCGACGCAAGTCCCGCCGACGCAGAGCGGCGTGGAGCCGAAGCAGTCGCCGTCGCTCTCACAGTCGTTCGGGAGCACGCAGCGCGACTCCTCACAGGTCCAGAGGCAGAGCCCGTCGCAGTCGGGGTCGCTGCACACGGGATCGACGGGATCGAACGCCGGGTTCTCGCAGGCGCACGAGCCGCCGATGCAAGTATTGGCGACACACTCCGCGTCGGTGTCGCAGGCAGCGAAGTCGAGGCTGCAGGTTCCTTCCACGCAGCGATTCGCCAGGCAATCGACGTTGCTCGTGCATTCTCCAGACGAGACCACGCAGTTGCCCGCGCACACCCCTCCGCCGCCGCAGTCACCCGATTGGGTGCACTCCTTCGCGGTGCACCCCGGCAGGGTCTCCAGGCACTTGGCGGCGCGGCTCCGGCACTTCTCCGGAACGTCGGTCTCGAGGTTGCCGCAGCAGTCCGCGGGCTCCGCGCAATCGACCTGAAAGCACTCCTTGGTGCTGGGCGAAAGCTCGAAGCTCTGCGGCTGGCAGACGCCACGAATACAAGAGAACCCCTTGGCGCAGTCGTTCTTGACGGTGCAGCCGGTCCCCCGCTTGCTGCGATCCGTCGTTCGAGGTGGCGATGCGTCCGAACCGGAGGCGTCCTCCGGGCCTGCGTCGGCGTCCGGAGGAGCGCTGGCGTCGGTCGAGGCGTCGGGAGCGTTTGGCGTGACCGCCGGCTCCGTCGATTGATTGCAGCTCGCGACGACGCCGGCAGAGCCGAACGTGAACAAGAAGGCCGCGAGTGCAGCGCTTTCGAGTCGTCGAGTGGATCTCGGCTGTGCGTGCATGGGGCCACCACCTCGTGAAAGCTGCCCCAAGCTCACGGTGAAGGGGCGGTTTCGGCTCTACATTCGGCGGTGGTGACCCAAGGACGCTCTTCCGTGGGGACCGGTTGGTTGTGGAGCCCGGCGATGGTCTTGCACTCGCCGTCGGTCTCACACCCGATGTACTCGCAGACTCCGGCGAGGCATACCTCCGTAGGGGCGCATTGAGCGTCGATTTCACAGGGGAATACGCAGGTGCCCACGCCGCCCACGATGTTGCACTTGGCGAGCCGGGGATCATGAGTGGGGTCGCCGGTTCCCGCGCTGAGCACGCACTCGCGATCCGACTGGCAGCCCACGTAAACGCACTCGTTCGCCTGGCAAGCTTCGAATAGTGAGCACTGCGTCGAGACCTCGCATTCGGGGCCACAGCGACCCAAGGTGCACTCTTCGTCCTCGCAGTCGTCGCTGGTGAGGCACTCGACGCAGGTCCCGTCGTCACAGAACGGCGTCGTGACGGGGCAGTCCGCGTCGGCGTCGCAGCCGGTATCGACCACGCAGCGCTCCTCCTCACAAACGAAGCCGCAGATTCCGTCACAATCGGGGTCGCTGCAGATGGGATCGGTCGGATCGTAATCGGGATTTTGGCAGCGACAGTAGACGCTCAAACAGCTGTTCGTGGTGCAGGTGGTGCTCGAGCAGTCGACGCCGCTGACCGCGCAAGTGTCCGGATCCAGCGAGGTGTCACAGGTGTTGGCCGTGCAGTCGCTCGCTACGAGGCAGCTTTCCGTACTGTCGAGAGAGCAGGTCCCCTCGCACTTGCCAGGCCCACACTGCGCGTCGCTGGTGCAGGTAATGGCGGAGCAACCCGGCAGCGTCGCCTGGGTGCAAATGCGCTCGCGGTCGACGCATTTGGCCGGCTTTTCTAGCGGCTTGTCGCCGCAACAGTCGGCGGTCGTCGCGCAGTCCACGATGTGACACTGCTTGCCGGTGCCCATGATCTCGAAGTTCGAGGGCTGGCACGACTTGTTCGAGCAGGCGACCCCGGCGGGACAATCATTCGTCACGATGCACGAGAGACCGTCCTCGCAATCGCTCGACGAGTCGCAAGAAGACCCTCG
>JAEZYO010001065.1 GCA_023419055.1 Pseudomonadota bacterium
GTCCAAGTCCTTGCCCAATTCGGCCGACATCAACCAGGTCTCCGTGATCGATGCCTTCATCGCCGGGCGCTACGAGCTCAATCGCCTCGTGGGCTTCGAGCTTGGTTTTCGTTCAGCGCTCCAGGAAGTCGACAACCCGACGACTCAAGCCGTCGCGAACGCTGCCGCCGGTTTCAGCTGGGTGACGTACGGAGCCGTCGAGCTCCGGACCCCGCCGCTCCCGCTGTGAGGCAGTATTTGCTTTTGCTAATGTAGACCCCTCGCATGCGCGTCAGGGGCTCGGCTTCTTGCGGCGCGTCTTGTACTTCCGAGAGCGGGTCATGCCTTCGGACCCCTTCAAGAGCTCGAGGGGGTCGACCTCGAGCGCTGCGGCGAGCCGCTGCACGGTCTTCAACGTCGGGGATGATTGTTCGTTCAGAATCGCCCAGAACGCCGGCCTCGAGAAACCCGCGAGCTCGGCCACGATGTAGAGCGGCTTCTGCTTCTCTTCGGCGAGCTCGCGCAGCCTGCGCGCCAGGGTTCTCTCGAGCGGACCGGTCTCGTCGCGAGGCACGGGGACAAACCTCTACCGAATGTGACTTGACAATGTTCTGAGAACAGAACAAAAGGGGGTGAGAGCTCGCCGCCCGAGTGGCCGGCGAAGGGGATTCCAATGACGGGGAAGCGCAGCAAGCACCAAGCGGAGCCAGCGAGCGACCGAGTATCGGTACCGAGCGAGCTCGAGCTCTTCATCTTTCGCGAGCTTCCTGGAGAGCTGCGATACCTCTTGACCGTGTCGGCCGAGCTGCCGGAGGTCGTACTTTACGCGGCCAACGCGGTCGGTAGCGTGCTTCAAGAGGTCTCGGGTGACAGCCCGCCAGCGGTGCTTCAACGGAGCGCCATGCAGCTCCGCAGCCACGCTGACCAGATCCATCGCGCGGCTTCCGATCTGCTCGTCCTCGCAGGGCGCCTGCAGGGGCTCGCGTGGGCCGGTTGGGCAGGGGAGCAGTCACAATTGAAGGAGAGCTTCGAGCTCCCGGGCAAAGTTTGAGCGGCCGGGCCCGGTCCGCTACCCTCTCGGGAGCGCGCCATGTTGGGCCACCGTTTCTCGTCGTGCCTCGCGCTCCTGCTCACCCTGGGGCTTTCCGCGTGCGAGCAGAAGCAAACGGCGGGCACCACGCCCTCCGGCTCGCCCGCCGCTTCGAGCGACGAGCTCGTGGCGCCCACGATTTCGCGCGCCGTGTCGACGGAGGCAAGCTTCGATCTCGTGACGGTGCCCGACGGCGCCGTGCTGGTCGTCGGCGAGAAGGCGGGCGGTCTCACCGCACTGCTGCTCGATCGACGCGGGGCCCAACGTACGTCTCCCATCGTGCTGCCGGAGGCAGCTCGTGATCGCGTCGGAGAGATCTCACTCGCAAGCTTCGGGTCGCGCCTCGCGCTCGCGTGGGTCACGCATCTGTCGGGGCACGAAGCGGCCGCGTTCGCCGCGCTCGGTGACGCTTCGACTCGTTCGTTCGCGCCCCCGCTCTCGCTCGGTGCGCTGAGGACCGAGCCGGGAGTCGAGAGCGGCTACCTCGAGATCGCAGCCGGTAGCCAGGGCGAATTCCTGGTGCTCCGGCGCGGCGCCGACGAACCCTGCGCGGACGATCCTGGCCAACAGTGCGCTGCCTTCGGCTTTCGGGAGCTCGGAGCTGGCGCGCCCGAAACGCGCGGCCTGCCCATGGTGGTGCCCTCGCCGTGTACGCGCGGGCTCGCGGGGTTCGTCGCGATCGACGATCGCTGGCACTACGGCTTCTGTTCACAAGCCGAAGGGCGCCCCCTGACTACGCACTTCATGCGGCAGCTTCGGCCCTTCTACGTCGAAGTTCATCGCTCGCTCCCAGGCTGCGCTCCTCTCGGCGCGACTCGGATCGACAAGGCGGCCCTGTTCGTCGCCGATTGTCCGAACGGTCGCCGCGGAGAGCTCGTCGGCGCCATGCGGGAGCGGTCGAGCGAGATCGATCTCTCGAAGGTGGACGTCGTTTGCGAAAGCGGTCGGCCCGTCTTCCGCGATCCCGAGCGGCGCTTCGAGCTCAGGCTGGAAGGTCCGAGAGACGCGCTCGGCCCGCTCTTGCCGCGACGGCTCGGCAAGGGGCGAGCGCGCGGCGTCTGGACCGGCTCGCACCTGCTGACGGCGAGCGCGACGGGCGGGAACGTGAGCGTGCGAAGCTACTCCTGTCGTGGCTCGCTGTTGCTCGGCCCCTGACCCCTTCGCGCCCGCGGGTGACCCTGGTATCGTCACCTTTCGCGCCTGCTTTGGCCGGCGGCGAGGCTCGTATGGTCCAACAGGGTCACCCTCAGAACGTCTATCTCTTGCGCTGCCTGCGCTGCGGGGGAGCGCTCGAGCTCCCTCATGACCCGCGCCTACTGCACATCGACTGCCCCTACTGCGGGCAAGACAACGTCCTCCCGCAGCACCTGATCGAAGCGCGCCAGCGCCAGCACGCGCTCGACGTCGAGCACCAGGCTCGCGCCAAGCACGCGGCCGACCAAGCTGCCGCCAAAGCTCGCGCGTCGAAGGTGCGGCTCATGACGTACCTCTTCGGAGGAGGCTTCGCGATGGCGCTCTTCGGGACGTGCGTCGCCGTCGGAGTGCAGGCGGCGAACGAGGAGGACGACGCGAAGAAGCGCGCGGCCGATCCCAACGTGAACGGCCACGCAACGATCGTCGCCTTGATGGAGAAGATGAAGGAGGAGAAGGGCTGCGACCGCATCCTCGTTCAGCCGAGCACGCATCGCCATGAACCCGGCCGCGTGTCGCTCGACATGATCAAGGACGACGCGTGCGTCCACGTCCTGGGCACGTCGGGCACGGGCGCGCCGATCTCGATCAAGTATACGACGCAGGTCGCTCTGACGAAGCCCATCCCCGCGGCGTCGCCGCTCGTGGATTATCGCCTCTGCGCCTCTCAGACCCCCACGCACACCTTCGAGCTCCAGACCCCCGAAGAGCCGTTCACGGTCGCCGCCATCGAGTGCCCGCGCGCCCCGGAGGAGGGTGGGTCGCGCTCGAAACCCAACGATCCGCTGACGACCGGGAAGCTCAGGGTCACCGATGCGGTGAAGGAGCTCGCTCAGGCGGGCTGCAGCACGGTGATCGCCGAGCCTTCCGTCAGCCGCGGCACCCAGAGCTTCACGCTGACCTCGCCCGCCAACGGGCCCTGTTTCAATTTGCTCCTGGCAAGCTACTTTCCCGACGTTTCGTTCTCCGTCTCGCTCTCGAACCCGAACGGCAACGCGATGCCCGTGCCGGCGCCCGCCAGCAAGATGCGCGTGCTCTATTGCCCCACCAAGGCCGGCCAGTACAAGGTTACGATCACCCCTTCGAGCAGCGATCACTACTCGCACGCGAGCGTCGATTGCCCGCGCAACGGGCGCGAGGGCCTGCGCCGCGAGCAGGAGCTGAAGAAGTTGGTTCACGGCCTGGCGGGCCGGTAGCGCCGCCGGGGAGCGGACGTCACAGCGCGCGCCGGGTCGGCCGGGTCTTTGGGTCGAGGGGCGGTCGCGTCGATTCGAAGCGGCACTGATGTCACCCTTGGCAGTGATTAGCGTGCTCAGCGCAAGATGGGTAGTTGACGTGATCAGGCTTTCTTTGGCTTGTGTCGTGCACGTTCTGTCAACACCCACTAGGGTGTTCCAGCGATCAAGCCCAATAAAATAACATGCTGCTTGCAACGCAGAATGCGCGAATCACGGGCATTTTTGGCTGGCGGGAGCAGACTAGCTTGCTATTCATGTGGCTCTTGATTTGCGGTTTCCCCGGATCCAGGCCGTAAATGTGGGACAAGCGAGCACCTAGCTCGCTCCGTCACGACTCTGTCAGGCCAAGGAAATAACGGTCCGGGCCTCTTAATCCTTGCCCTACGTGTGCCGCTGCCCGCGGTTCGATAACCCCCGTGGACGTCGCGTGCCTCCGAGTCCGAACTCGAGACACACGGCCGGCGTTTGCCGCGATCTCAGCCTCCTTTCCCCCGAAAGCCTGATGATGCCGATGCAACGACGAAGGATCCGAAGCTACACGAGTGCCTGCACCCTTTTTTGCGTTTCGATCATGGGCTGCACGGCCAACATCGACAAAATCGGAGGTTCGGGCGAAGCGCCCGCGTCTACACCTTCGGGTGGTGATGACGGGAACGTGACGAATCCGGACGAGACCGGGAGCGTAAGCTGGGAAGCCGGAGGTGAGGTCGAGCCGGGCCCCACGTTTCTCCGGCGCCTCACGAACGAGGAGTACAACGATACGCTGCGTGACTTGCTCGGAGAGAACGAGACCGTCGACCGCGCCGCGCGCTTCAAGTTCGTGCCGGACTCGCGCGTGCACGGCTTCGCCAGCAACGCCGAGAACGTGAGCATGTCGAGCGCCGTGCTCGAGCGCTACCGGGACGCGGCCGAATCCGTCTCGGAGAGCGTGACGAGCGACGAGGACGTGCGCGCGCGCGTGCTCGGCTGCGACCCCGTGAGCGAGGGCGCCGCTTGCGTGGACGGCTTCGTGGAGCGCTTCGCCCGCGCGGCTTACCGCAGGGACCTCTCGAGCGAGGAGAAGAGCGAGCTCATGGCGCTCGCCGAGAACGAAGACGCGCTCGAGGGCGTCAAGCTCGTGATCGAGCGCGTGCTGCTCTCGCCGAACTTCCTGTTCCGCATCGAGGAGGGCGTGGAGGATCCTGCGCGCCCCGAGCTGATGCGCCTGAACGGCTACGAGATGGCGACGCGCCTGTCGTACCTGTTGCTGGGCACGACGCCGAGCGAGACGCTGCTCGACGCGGCCAAGGCGGGCACGCTCGACAGCGCCGAGGGCGTCGCGGCGACCGCGCGCGAGATGCTCGCCGAGCCGCGCGCCAGGACGGCGGTGCGGCGCTTCTACGATCAGTGGCTCAGGTTGGATCGCATCCCCGACCTGCAGCGGGACGCCACGCTGTTCCCGGACTTCGACGCCGAGCTCACGGCGGCCATGCGCGAGGAGACGACCCGCCTGCTCGACAGCTACATCTGGGAGCCGGCCAAGAACTTCCTCGACGTGGTCTCGTCACCGAGCACGTTCATGAACGAGAAGCTCGCCGATTTCTACGGCGCGCCCGCCGTGCAGGGGTGGCAGCTCGTGCCGTACCCCGAGGGCGCAGAGCGCAAGGGGTTGCTCGGCCACGCGAGCCTGCTCGCGCTGAGCTCGCGCCCCGATCGCGCCTCCGTCATCCTGCGCGGCAAGTACGTCCGCGAGGTCCTGCTGTGCACCACCATGCCGCCGGTCCCTCCCACCGTGCCCAAGCTGCCGGATCCCGATCCCAACCAGAGCGTGGCAGATCGCCTGGCGCAGCACTCGAGCGATCCGAGCTGCGCGGGGTGCCACAACCTGATGGACCCGCTCGGAGCCGGCCTCTCCAACTTCGACGCCATCGGCAGGTTCACGTCGGTCGATCCGCAGGGCTTCCCGGTAACGACGACCGGCGCCATCCACGGCTTCTCGGAGCTCGAAGAGCCGGCGTTCGACGGCGAGGTCGAGCTCTCCGACAAGCTGCGCGCCCTACCGGCGCTCCCGCAGTGCGTGGTCACGCAGCTCTTCCGGCACGCCTTCGCGCGCCAGGAGCGCATGAGCGACAGCCCGCTCTTCGGGAGCGTGCTCCAGACCTTCGCCGCGTCCGGATACGACTTGAAGGAGCTGCTCGTCGCGTTCGTGACGAGCGACGCGTTCCGCTACCGCGAGCGCGCCACCGACCAAGGAGACTGGGAATGAAGCCTATCAAACGTCGCGCTCTCTTGCGCGGCACCCTCGCCGGAGCTTGCGTCTCCATCGCGCTCCCCGCCCTCGAGGCGATGGTGAGCTCGAGGGGCTCGCGCGTGCTCTTCGCCGGCACCGCGGAGGGCGCGTCCGAGGCGTCGCCCGTTCGACTCTTGACCGTGATGTACCGAAACGGCGTCTTGATGAGCAAGTGGACGCCGTCCACGGCGGGCAAGGACTACGTCTTGCCCCCGTGCCTCACCCCGCTCGAGAGCAGGAAGGCTCAGGTCAACGTCATCACCGGGCTCTTCAACCCGGGTCCCGCCGCGGCCTCCGCGGGCGGTGGACACGCGCGCGGCAGCGGCGCGTTCGCGAACGGCCTCCCCATCACCACGACGGGCGCGAGCGGCGCCTCGTTCGATCAGATCGCCGCCCGCGAGCTCGGCGGCGCGACGCGCCTGCGCTCGCTCGTGATCGCGCCCGAGGGTCACCCGACTCAAGCCGACTACGACGGCGCGAGCGACTCGTGCAACCACCTGTCGTGGACCGACAAGAACACCCCGGTGCCGCCCGAGGTCGATCCGGTCGCGCTCTTCGATCGCCTGTTCGCGGACGGCGTCGATCCGGACGCGGCGCAGGCGCTCCGCCTGCACAGGAAGAGCGTCCTCGACTCGGTGATGACCGACATCGATCGCCTGAACAAGCGCCTGGGCTCGAGCGACAAGAAGCGGCTCGACGCGCACCTCTCCGCGGTCCGCGATCTCGAGCTCCAGGCCGGGGCCATGTCGAACGGTTGCGAGACCCCGGAGCCGCCCACCGACACGGACGAGACGGGCATCTCCAAGCCGTTCGCGAGCGAGAAGCGGGTGAAGCTGATGATGGACCTGATGGTGCAGGCCATGGCCTGCGACCTCACGCGCTTCGGCTCGTTCTCGCTCGGGCTCGACGTCTTGCCTCGCCTGTTCGAGAAGTTCGGCGAGCGCCGAGATCACCACACCATCTCGCACGACGGCAGCGAGGGCAACGAGAAGGTCATCGAAGAATACAGCCGTTATCAAGTCGAGGTCTTCACCTACCTCCTCGACCGTATGGCAGAAGTCGACGAGGCCGGGGGCAAATCCCTGCTCGACAACTCGGCGATCTATTTCGCCAACCAGATCGCGATTGGGGACCTGCACACGCACGACAACTTGCCGGTGATCCTGGCTGGCTCGGCGGGCGGTCAGATCCCCACCGGGCGGCACATTCACCTGCTCGGTGACAAGATCATCCCAGGGCGTCGTGATGGTACGCAGGAGATCGGTCGCTCGGTGAACGACCTCTTCTTGACCCTGCTGCGCTGCGCTGGCGTGACCGACGTTACGACCTTCGGGCTCGACGGCACTACTCCGCTCGACCTCGCGTAATATCGCCCAAAGGTCCGGCACCAAAGCGTCGCACTCCGGGTGAGCGCGCCGCGCGATTCGATGCGAAAAGCATCGATCTCGGCGCGCTCGTTGCCAAGCTCGATCGGAGTGCTCATGCGAAGGAGCATGTTGCGCTCCATCGCGTCGGTCACCGCCATCCTCCCCCTCGCGCTGCTCGGCAACGCCTGCAGCGGCGACGATTCGCCCGAGACCAAGAGCCGCCTCCCCGAAGCCGCCGGCGGAAGCGCAGGCTCGGGCTACGAGCAAGGCGGCGAGGGCGGCACGCCGGACGCCGGCGAAGGCGGTGACGGCGGCGACCCGGGCAAGAAGCCCGAAGGCGGCAGCGGTGGCAGCGCGGGCAGCGGCGGCAGCGCGGGCAGCGGCGGCACGGACGGCGCCAAGTTTCCGGGCGGGAAATTCGGCTTCTTCCCGAAGACCGTCTCGCTCGAGGACGCAGAAGAGGCCTACACGACCTGGAAGGACAAGTACGTCGTCGACTGCGGAACGACGGGCATGCGCGTCAACACCAGCGACTCGGGCGAGACGCTCTCGGAGGCCATCGGCTTCGGAGCGCTCCTCGCCGTGGCGTGGGACGACAAGGAGACGTTCGACGGCATCGCGACCTACTACCGCAAGGCCGGCAAGGCCTCCGACGCGCTGAAGGGCACGACGCTCGGTCTCATGGGTTGGTACGTGGGCCCCGACGCGTGCGAGTTCGAAACGGTGTATCCCGGCTCCTCCATCGGCTCCGATCTCAACATGGCCATGGCGCTGCTCCAGGCGGAGTGCCGCTGGGGTGGCGGTGAGTACAAGAAGTCGGCCGAGAAGATCCTGAAGTCGGTGCGCGAGGCCGCGACGGTCGAAGTCGACGGCAAGACGGTGCTCTTTCCGTCGGACGGACTCGACTCCGACAACACCTGCGTGAGCCCCGCGTACTCGGCGCCGGCGTTCTTCAGGGTCTTCGCCAAGGCGTTCAAGGAGGACGCAGACTTCTGGAACCAGTTCGCCGACGACAGCTACGACATCATCGCGTCCGCCTCCAAGACGGAGACCAAGCTCGCGCCGGACTGGGCCGCGTTCAGCTCGGAACCCTGCGACTCGTCCGGCTACGTGGGCTATGACGGCATCCGCACCGGCTGGCGCGTCGCCACGGACTACGTGTGGTTCGGCACCGATGCCGCGAAGAAGTGGATGACCACCTCGACCAAGTACCTCGACGAAGAGGTCGGCACCGACGAGTTCATCAACGTCAAGGACGGCTTCTTCGCCGACGGCGAGGGCATGCTGATCGCGACCGGCCTCGGCAACTCGGCCTTCGTCGGCGCCTTCGCCGTAGGATCCATGGCGACGAGCCAGGACGTCTCCGACTCGTTCCACGAAGCCTTCATCGACATCCCCAAGGCGAACGACGGCTCGTACTACTCGGACACCGGCCGCGCGATTTACCTGCTCCTCAGCGTGAACAAGTTCAGCCCGGGCTGTTACTGAGAGAGGTAGCGCCGCGGCGACTCGAGCTCGCGGAGCAAGCCGTCGAAGCAGGCGGCGGGCGAGAGCGTCGACTCGGCGAAGGCGTGACCTTCGCGAGCCAGGCGCTCTCGTTCGGCCGAGTCGTCGAGCACGCGATTCAGGGCGGCGGCGAAGGTCTCCGCGTCGTCGGCGACGAGGAACGCGCGCCCAGCGGCTCGCTCGAGCCCGCGCGCGCCCTCCGAAGTCGTCAAGAGCGGCAAGCCGGCGCCGAGCGCTTCCACGCTCTTGATCTTGAGGCCCGCTCCGCAGCGCACCGGATTCACGACGACGTCCACGGAGTCGTAGACGGCGTCGAGCCGTGGCACGACTCCGTGTAGTTTGACGCTCGGCGGTACCGCTCCGGTGTGCGCGCGCTTCACGCTGCCGTAGACGTCGAAGGTGAGACCAGGTCGCTCGACGCGTGGCCAGATCTCCGCGAGAAACCAGGACAGCGCCTCGACGTTCGCTCGCCACGCGCTCGCGACGAGACCGACCGAGCGCGGCACCGGGCGAAGTTCCCTCTTCCGCAGCGGCGGCGGGTGCGGCACACACAGCGCGCGTTCGGGCCCGACGGCGCGCGCCACGCTCGCGTGCTCGCGCTCTTGAATCGCGAGCACGACGTCGAAGCGCCGAAAGATGGCAAACTCCTCGGCTTCGCTGAGGCTCTTCGGCGGCACGAGACCGACACGCTTGAACGACTCTGCCTGCTCGTGCACGACGTCGATGGTGTCGAGGAACAGCTTGACCTCGCTCGGCACCGCCTCGAGGAGCGGGCTCAGCGCGATCTCGGCGAACACGCACGCGTGCGCCGCCTGGTCTGAGAGCAGCCGGCCGAGCGCGGAGGCGCAGGCGCTCGCGCCCGCGCCGAACTCTGGGAGCACGACGAGCCCGCGTCGCCGAACGTCCTCCGTGATCGCGGCCGCGCGTCCGACGTAAGCCACGCGAAGGCGCGTGCGCTTTGAGAGATACCGGACGAGCGCCGTCGCGCGCGCCCAGCTGCCCGCGGCGCGCCCCCAAAACGGCTGTCGCGTCAGGTAAATGATCGACTTCACGTCGCCCGGCTCCCGTTCACCGCCATGTGTCGGATGCTAGCCCCGCCGTGTCCGCCCTGACCAGCGCCTGTTCCGAAATGATCCCTCCCGCAGCGACCAGGCGCCCGCGCCTTGCTCGATCGCGGAGGTCGGACGATAACTCCTTCCGATGCTCGGTTCGCACGCTCTCGGTCGATTTTTGGGTTGGGGTAAGACGCAGCTCGACGCCTGTCGCAGGGTCGGCGCAGGAGGTCCCCCGCGCGCTGCCACTCGCAGCCGGCTCGGCGCGAGCGCGCTCCTGGTCTCCGCGAGCGTCGCGGTGGCCTCGCTTTCGCTCGTCGCGTGCGGCGCGGCCCACACCGACGTCTCCAGCGTGCCCAAGCACCAACCGGGCAAGAACCCGTTCGTCGGTCACCAGCTGCTCATCGACTCGCATTCGGCCGCCGCGCAGACGGCAGAGCGCTGGAGCCTGAGCCGCCCCGACGACGCGCGCGCCATGAAGAAGATCGCCGACCAACCGCAGGCGGAGTGGGTGGGGGAGTGGAGCGGCGCCGTCAAGCTGTTCATGAAGCAGCGCATGAAGTTCTACGAGCAGTACGACGCGATGGGAGTGTTCATCGTCTACAACATCCCGGACCGCGACTGCGGCCAGCACTCCGCCGGCGGCGCCGCTAGCCCGGAGAAGTACATCGAGTGGATCGAGAAGCTAGCCGAGGGCCTCGACGACTCGCGCGCTGCCCTGATCCTCGAGCCGGACGCCGTGCCGCTGCTCGAGAAATGCACGAGTGAAGATCAGAAGGCGGCGCGCTACGAGCTCATCGCGCGCGCGGTGAAGATCCTGAAGGCGCGCGAGAACGCGATCGTCTACGTCGACGCCGGGAACGCGCGCTGGGTCCCCCCGGAAGACATGGCGCAGCGCTTGATCAAGGCGGGCCTCGAGTACGCCGACGGCTTCTCGCTCAACGTCTCGAACTACGTGGCGACCGACGAAACGCTCGAGTACGGAAAGAAGATCTCCGCGCTCGCGGGCGGCGCTCATTTCGTCATTGACACGAGCCGGAACGGCAACGGAGCCGCTCCCGAGAACGAGTGGTGCAACCCCGACGGGCGCGCGCTCGGTCACCCGCCCATTTTCCCGACGAAAGAGCCTTTGTGCGACGCCTTTCTCTGGCTCAAGCGCCCCGGGGAGTCCGACGGCGCCTGTAACGGAGGCCCGCGCGCGGGCGAGTGGTGGCCGGAGTTCGCCCTTGGTCTCGCCAAGCGATCGAAGTATTGAAGGTCAAGCTTCATGCTCGCCAAGCGATCGAAGCACTGAAGCTCGCGCTTCATGCTCGGCCTCGTACTCGTCATCTACAGCGTCGCGTGCCTGTACGTCCTTCGACTGAGCCGCGCGGCGCTGGTGCGAGCGGGTAGCGCCGCGGCGGCCGTGACGGTCGTCGCCAACGTCCTCGGAATCATTTTCGGCGGGCTCGTCCGCGCGCTCGCCGCTCCGCCGCTCCTCCTCTTTGCGAGCTTGGCTGCCGCCCGCGCCTTCAAATTGGCGGACGACGTGCAGCGAGATACCGATGAAGAGGCGCGGGCGTCGCGCGCCGGAATGGCTCTCGTCGGGCTCGCGATGGGCGAGGCCTTCGTCGTGCTCGTAGCGGCCTTCGTCTGGCTCATTGACTGACTCGGCTCGGCTCGGCTCGGCGCGGCCCGGCTCGGCTCGGCTCGGCTCGGCGCGGCGCGGCTCGGCTCGGCTCGGCTCGGCGCGGCTCGGCTCGGCTCGGCTCGGCTC
>JAEZYO010001069.1 GCA_023419055.1 Pseudomonadota bacterium
GCTGCCGACGCCGCGGATGGCCGGCGGCTGGAACGGGAGGACGCGCGCGGCGCCGATCTGCGAGAAGGGCTTGCGGAGCCGCTCGACCACGGCGGCCACGCTGTGCTCCTTGCCGGGCCGCTCCTCCCACGGCTTCATCATGGCGAAGACCTGGCCGATGTTCGGGCCGTTGCCTTGCTGAGAGAAGCCGCCGATCGCGAACATGCCGCGGATCTCGGGCTGCTGCTTCATCACGTTCTCGACCTGGACCATCACCTTCTCGGTCTCGACGAGCGACATGCCCTCGGGCCCCTGAATGGTCGCGATCAGGTAGCCCTGATCTTCGTCGGGGATGAAGCCGGTCGGCACCGATTTGAAGAGCAGCACGGTGCCGCCGAGGCACGCGATGAAGGCGAGGAGCACGGTGACGGGGCGCTTCAGCAGGCGGCTCAAGACGGCGCCGTAGCGGTCGCGCAGCCAGTCGAGGACCTGATCGACCTTGCGGAAGAAGATCCACTTCTCGCCGTGGCTCTCTCGCAAGAGGAGCGCGCTCAGCGCGGGGGTGAGCGTCAGCGCGCAGAAGGTGGAGAGCGCCACGGACGCGGCGATGGTGAGCGCGAACTGCCGGTAAATGGCGCCTGTCGTACCCGGGAAGAACGCGACCGGCACGAACACCGCCACGAGCACGATCGAGATCGCGATCACGGGGCTCGCCACCTCGCGCATGCTGGCCCGCGCCGCCTGCCAGGGCGACAGCTTGCGCTGATGCATCAGGCGCTCGATGTTCTCGATCACGACGATCGCGTCGTCGACCACGAGCCCAGTGGCGAGCGTCAGACCGAAGAGCGTGAGGGTGTTGATCGAGAATCCGAACAGCTTGACGAACGCGAACGTGCCGAGGAGCGAGACCGGCAGCGTGAGCGCGGTGATGAGCACGCTGCGCCACCCGTGCAAGAACACGAAAATGACGAGAATGACGAGCGCGATGGCCTCGGCCAGCGTGCGGACGACCTCGTGGATCGAGGCGCGCACGGCGAGTGTCGTGTCCGTCGCGGGCTGGTACTCGAGCCCGGGCGGAAACTGCTTCGAGAGCCGATCCATCTCCGCGAGCACCGCGTCACGAACGTCGAGCGCGTTTGCCGTCGGCAGCTGGAAGATGCCGAGCCCGACCGCCGTGCGACCGCCGAAGCGCAAGAGCTGCCCGTAGTTCTCGGCGCCGAGCTCGGCGCGCGCGACGTCTTTGAGGCGCACGATTTGCCCGTCGGCGCTGCGCTGGACGACGATGTTCGCGAACTCCTCGGGCTCGACGAGGCGGCCGCGAGCCCGCACGGCGATCTGGTAGCTCTGATCCGACGGGACCGGCGGCTGTCCGACCTGGCCGGCCGCGACCTGCAGGTTCTGCTCCTGGAGCGCGCGCGTCACGTCCTGCGCCGTGAGCTTGCGGCGCGCGAGCTCGGTCGGGTCGAGCCAGACTCGCATCGAGAACTTGCGCTCGCCGAAGATCCTGACCTCGCCGACGCCCTTGATGCGCTTGAGCGGATCTTTCAGGTTCACGTCGGCGTAGTTCGACAAGAACTTCGCGTCGTAGCGCTCGTCGGGGCTGAACAAGCCCATGCTCATGAGGAGCTGGCTCGACGCCTTGTTCACGACGATGCCGGTCTGGTTGACCTGGGCCGGGAGGCGGGACGCCGCGCGGCTCACGCGGTTCTGCACGTCGACGGCGGCGACCTCGATGTCGCGCGAGGCCTCGAACGTGATCGTGATGGTCGAGGTGCCGTCGTTGCCGCTCGACGAGGTCATGTAACGCATGCCCTCGACGCCGTTGAGCTCCTGCTCGAGCGGGATCGTGACCGCGCTCTCGACGATGTCGGAGCTCGCGCCCACGTAGTTGCTCGTGACGGTGACCTGCGGCGGCGCAAGATCGGGGTACTGCGCGATCGGCAGCGACGGGATCGCGAGCAAGCCGACCAGGGTGAGAATGATCGAGCAGACGGCCGAGAAGATGGGCCGGCCGATGAAGAAGTCGATGAACATCGAGCCTCCGCGAGCTAGGGGGCTTTCGCCGTCGGCGCGATGGAGCCGGTCGGTGCGGCGCTGGGTGCCGCGGGCGCGGCCGTCGCAGCGCTCGGCGCGGTCGTGGACACTGGCTTCGGCTTCACGGGCGTACCGTCGCGCAGCGCTTGGAGCGAAGAGACGGCGATCTGGTCGCCCGAGTCGAGACCCTTTTCGACGACGTAGCTCTGCTCTCCGAGCACGCCGAGCGTGATGGGGTGACGCGATACGACGGGGCCACCGCCCTTGTCCTCCACCACGAAGACGAAGGGCTGGCCGCTCTGACGTACGACCGAGAGCACCGGCACCTGAAGAGCCTGACTCTTTCCGTACACGATTCGAACGCGCACGAGCTCGCTCGGCCGGAGGCCGACGCTGTTCGAAAAAGTCGCTCGCACGTCGACGAGCTGAGTGCGAGGGTCTGCCTCCGGCGCGACGAAGTAGAGGCTGCTCTCGAGCAGCACCTTGCCGGCCTGGTTCAGGATCTCGACGGGTGTACCGACTTTGACGCTGCGCGCGCGCTCGGGCGGGATCGTCATGCTCACCTCGAGCAGCTCGCCCTCGGTGATGCTGGTGAGCGGCGTGGAGGCGGTGACGTAGTCGCCGAGCCTCACGAGCACGTCGCCTACGGTGCCCGGAAACGGGGCGCGCACCGCGTGGAACTGCAGGTTCACGCGCGACTCCGCGACCTGCGCGGCGGCCGCCTTGCTAGCCGCTTCCGCCGCCTTGGCTTCGGCTTCCGCGCGATCGAGCTCCTGCCCGGTCACGAGCCCTTCCTTGTGGAGCGCCTGCGTGCGCTGAAACGTCTTCGCGGCGAGCTCTTCGCTCGAGGCTGCGGCCTTCTGGCGCGCTTCTGCGCTCTGCAGCGCGGCCGTCTCCTGTCGGGCGTCGAGCTCGACCATCACGTCCCCGACCTTCACCTGCTGGCCGGGGCGGACCAGGATCTTTCTCACGTAGCCCGTGACTTGCGGCAGCAGGTTCACGCTCTTTCGTGAAACGATCGTCCCGAGGTACTCGCCGGTATCCCGAACTTCGCTCGGAGTGATCGTGAGCACCTCGACTTCGCGCGCCGGGGGCGCGGCGGGCTTGCTTTCGGCCTGGGCGCTACAGCCGCTCACCACTCCGGAGATTGAGAGGAGAGCGAGCAGCCACCACGGCTTCCCGGCCTGGTACACCTGTCGCCACGGAGACATGCTGGCGTCTCGTAGAGCCCGAGCAGCCCTCCGGCAAGCCCGACCTCATGCGTTGGCAGCCGAATGCCGTTCCCGCAGCCTCGTTGCGCCGATCCCGCACCCTCCGCACCGCGGGTCCGCCGGTCGAAATCAGCTTGGTCGCCGCCGGTTCAGCCCGGGCATGTCTGGTCGCCCTCTTCGCGAGCGAGCATCTCTTCGACCTCGTTCGCCAGCGCCCGGAGCTCCCACTCTTGGGGAGTACCGCGAACCCGTTCGAGGTGACGCAGCGCGGACTCGTAGGCGTCGCGAGCTTCGCCCGCTGCCGCTGCGCGCGTCGAGGACGAGGTGCCGGCGAGCACGTGTGACAGCAAGCGGGCGGCGTGGCAGAGCTCTGCCCCCGCGATTTCCGCGTCGACTCGGGCGACTCGGGCCGCCGTGCTCGGAGCCGAGGCGTGCCCGCGCTCGAACCAGCCACTCGGCGGGCTGCCTGCTTCGCGTGACTCTTCGTGCGCGCGCCTGCCCTCTACTTTGCGTCGCGCCATCCCCTCTTGATCGTCGCCGGACATCTGCTCCCTCGTCTCTGTTCCTTCGCGGTTTGGGTTTCGTCGCTCAACGATTCGACTCGCCGCGCCGGCGCGTGCCGGAGCCTTCCCGACCCGCCGCGACGCACTCGCAGCAGAGCGCTGGCTCACCGACCTCGACGACCACGAGATGGTCCGCGGTGAGGCAGGTCATGCAGCGGTCGACCCCGCGGGTTCCGCGGAGGACGCGCGCGGCGATCAGATCGGCGCGCGTGAGGATCCCGGTCAAGCGGCGCTGCTCGTCGGTCACGAGCATGCAGCCGGAGATCGAGGCGCGCATGATGCGGAGCGGAAGAGACACGGGATCGTTCTCTTCCAGCGTGAAGAGCGGAGAGCGCGCGAGCTGCCGCACCGTCTCCTCGGGAGGCATGCGCTTGAGCTCGCAGATCGCGACCAGGCCGAGGAACTCGTGCTCTTGCACGACCACCAGGTGATGCCCGAGCTCGGGCTTGTCGAGCGCTTCCGCGACGGTGTCGTCGGCGCAGATCACCGTCGGCCGGCGACACATCACGTCGCGCACTCGAAGCGTGGTCCCCTGGAAGGGGGCGACGATCTGGCTTCTCACTGCGCATTCTCCGGTGCTTTGGCCGGGGTCATGGGCGCCGTGACGAGCGCCATGCCTCCGGGTTGGACGTCTACGGGGACGACGCGAGGGCTGCCCTGGTCGGGGCGCAACGTCAGCTCCGTAGACCCGACCGGGAGGGTCAGGCGCACCGGTGTGCGGCCGAGCTCACGTCCGCCGACCAGCACGGTTGCCGTGCCGCCGGGCGTCGTCACCAGCACCTGTCCTGTCGCGGCCAGCGCGGTCTTCGCAGGGGGCTCCGCCGCCTTGGCGTTCGGAACGTCTTTGAGGCGCGACGCGCCGCGCGCTACGGGTTGCGGCTTCGGATTCGTTTTTTGAACCGGTGGAAGCGCGGGGGCGGCCTCCTCCGCCGTGGCTTCGATGAGCTCGGCGGCTTGCTCGGGTACGAGCGCGGCGGCAGCGGCGGGTGCGACCTCGGAAGTCGAGGAAGGGACTTCCCCACTCGTGGGGGCGCCGCCGGAGGCGCTGTCCGGCGTCATCGCTGCCGTGGCCGCGACCCAAGTGACCCCGGTCAATAGCGCGAGCCCTGCACCCACGCCGAGCACCCCGAGCAGGCGCCGAGCCGTCACGCTGCGGGGTCGAGGAACGTCGAGCGACGGGACGCCGAGCGAGAGCCGCGTGGGCGGTGCCTCGACGAGCACCGGATCGCGGGGCACGCCTACCGGGTAGTGCGAGCGCTGAGTCTTCTCGTACGGGAGCACCGGATCGCCGATCAACTCGACGGGGCCCGTGTAGTGGGTCGGGAGCTTCCCCGAGTCGGGTGCGTTGAGCGCGTCGGCGCGCGCGAGCTGCTTCGCCACCTCGACCAGGACGTCGAAGCGGGCTGCCCCCTGCGGGAAGAGATCACCGAGCCAGTCGGCGAGATCCATGTTCGGGACGAAGTCGCCCATCCGATTCAGGTAGCGCTCGAGGTCGCGGGAGAAGTCGCGGGCGGTCGCGTAGCGCGCCTCGGTGTCGCGCTGCAACGCGCGGAGCACGATGCGGTCGAGCTCGGCGTCGACGTTCGGGTTGAGCGACGAAGGCGGCGGCACCACGCGGTTGCCGACGGCGATCACGGTTTCGGCCTCGCTCTCGCAGCGGAACAGGCGGCGGCCGGTGAGAAACTCCCACAGCACCACGCCGAGCGACCAGATGTCGACGCGCTGGTCGATGTCCTTCCGGTCGAGCTGCTCCGGCGCCATGTACGAGAGCTTGCCCTTGAGCTCGCTGTTCCCGCTCACGTGCAGCCTCGAGCGGGCGCGCGCGATGCCGAAGTCGCTCACGCGAACGCTGCCGTCGTAGAGGACGAACAAGTTCTGCGGTGTCACGTCGCGGTGCACGATGTCGAAGCGCTCGCCGGTCTCGCTCTTCGCGGTGTGCGCGGCGTGGAGGCCCTCGGCGAGATCGGCGATGATGCGCGCCGCGAAGCGCGGGAGCCGCGGATCCCCCATCGACTCGCTGCGCTTCGCCAGGGCGCCGATCACGTGCGACAGCGTTTCGCCGCGCAAAAACTCCATGGCGATGTAGTAGCTGCCCTCCTCGTCGCTCCCGAAGTCGAACACGCCGCACACGCACGGGTGGCTCAGCCGCGCGGTGATGCGGGCCTCGTCGATGAACATGTCCGAGAAGTTCTTGTCCCGCGCGAGGTGCGGGTGAATGCGCTTGATGGCGCAGCACTTCTCGAAGCCCTGTCCGCCGTGACGGATCGCGAGGTACACCGTCGCCATACCGCCCGACGCCACCTCCGAGACGAGCTGATAGACGCCGGCGAAGGCCTGCATTCCGAGCACCGGGTCGGAGCCCGCCCGCGGCAGCGGATGGCTCTTCTGGCCGAAGCCGCGCATGGTGTGCCGAGTCGAGAAGTGGCTGACACGCGCCACGCTGGGTTTGAGCGACATCGTCATGGGGCAGCGTCCTTGGTCGAGGCGACTCCTCCGGATTTCTCCGGATCGAGGGGATCGAAGCGGAACTCGACGCGCCGGTTCTTCGCGCGCCCGCCGGTGCTCTCGTTGTCGAAGAGGGGACGGCTCTCGCCGTAGCCCGCGGCGGCGAGCCGGGCCTCGGGGACGCCCGCGCCGATCAAGAAGGTACGCACCGCGTCCGCGCGCGCCTGCGAGAGCTTTTGGTTGTACTTGTCGGGGCCCTGCGAATCGGTGTGGCCCTCGATCGAAATCACGCCGAGATCGGGCCGCGCCAGGATGAGCTCGGCCATTTCGAGCAAGAGCGGCTCGCTGCGGCGCTGGAGCTTGCCGCGGTTGTACTCGAAGTAGATGGGCTCGAGCGTGCGGATCTGGTCAACCTCCACGCGCAAGAAGTCGGGGCAGCCGTCGTCGTCCTCGACGCCGTTCTTGGTCTCGGCTTCGTTCGGGCACTGGTCCTGCGCGTCAGCGAGGCCGTCCTGGTCGTTGTCGCCTTCGGGGCAGCCGTCGTCGTCCTGGTACGAGTCGAAGTCTTCGGCTTGATCCGGGCAGCGATCCTGGAGGTCGACCAGCTCGTCCTCGTCGTTGTCGAGATCGGGACAGCCGTCGTCGTCCTGAAAGCCGTCGGCGTCCTCGGCCTCGTTGGGGCAGGTGTCCTTGGCGTCCGCGATCCGATCTCGATCGTTGTCGAGATCGGGGCAGCCGTCGTCGTCCTCGTAACGATCGAAATCTTCCGCTTCGTTCACGCAGCGATCTCGCAGGTCGGCGACGCCGTCGCGATCCGTGTCGAGCGGCTCCTGCGCCGGTTTCGGCGGCGGCTCGGGCGCCAGAGCTTGAAATGCGAGCGACGCCAAGGCCCTGAAATCGGGCGAGCCGTAGCCCTCGTTCAATCCCGCGCCGGCACCGACTCCCGCGACCCAAGCGCCGCTCTCGAATCGAGCGCCGCCCATCGCTTCTATCGGCGTCTTGCGTGAACCGAAGAAATCGTCGAAGAGCGTAGTGACCGTGGCCTCGGCGGTGAGGCCGAACACCTCCGTCAGCCCCACGTGCACGCCGCCGACGGAGCGGAGCTCGCTGCCGAGCTCGAGATCGCCCACGTCTTCGCTCCCGCGCAGCAAGGGGCCGACCCCGAGGTTCAGGTACGTGCGGCGGGAGAACGGAACCGTCGCGAGCGCGCGTGGCCAAACCGAGAAGCTGTCGTCGGCCGCGAGCGTCTCGCTGTTTCCGATCGGCACCCGCAGCGTCGCGGCGAGCGCGAGCTCGAGTGCGCTACCGCGCTCGAGCACGGCAAAGCGAGCGTCGACGCCGGGGTTTCCGATCCCCCCCTCGTCCGGCTGAGCGAAGCCCGCGACGCTCGACGTCGACTGCACGTAGACGGGTAAGAGCAACGAGGCGACCACCCTGCCTCCGAGCGCGGCCCCGACCGAGAAGTGGAAGCCGAGCTGCTCGTCAATCAGGGCGATCTCGGTGTTCGTGTTCTCGTTCTCGAGCACGAGCGGATCGTCGGCGAAGCTCGCCGAGACGCGGACGAAGGGCTTGAGTGGCTCGTCGGACGGCGACGCTCGCTCCGACCAGAGCAGGTCCTCTGGCGCAGCCGGGGCGGTGTAGCGATCCGAGTTGGCGCCGTCGGCTCGAGCTCGCTCGGAAACGAACAGGAGGAGCGCCGAAGCTCCGAGGGCGAGACCCTTCTTCGGCGTCCTCCCGAGCGCCGCTCGCTTTTCGTTGCGGCGCCGAACTAACGAAAGAAGCGCCAGCAACGAAACCGCGAACGGTGCGCCGGGCCAGGTCGGGGAGGGAGGTGAAACAGCACAACTCCCTCCACGAACGCTCCACTCGCCATCGCTGCTCTTGTTGACCGTGCCACCCGCGCTCGTTGCGCCCGACCCAGCCCCGCCCGTGGAGGTGTCGCCGCCGGAGCCTCCGTTCGTGTTCGAACCACCATCGGCTTTTCCTCCAGACCCCGTCGCTGCACTACCACCGTCTCCCGAACCACCTCCCTCGGCTCCCGCACCTCCGCCCTCGCCGGCACTCCCACCGTTCGACTCCCCTCCCTGCTCACCGTCCGATCCTCCCTGACCGCTCATCCCACCTTCGCCGCCGTCGCTCCCCGCGACGCCCGCCGCCCCCGCCGTGCTTCCCCCGCTGCCGCTGCTCCCTCCGCTGCCCGCGCTGCCGCTGCCCCCTCCGCTGCTGCTGCTCCCCGCGCTGCCGCTACTTCCGCCGTTGCCGTTGCCGCTGCTTCCCCCGCAACCGCCCTGGTTGCA
>JAEZYO010000005.1 GCA_023419055.1 Pseudomonadota bacterium
ATCCCATGCTCGCCACCGGTAACAGCGCGATCGCCGCGGTCGAGCGCGTCAAACAGACGAACCCGCGCTCCATCAAGTTCGCGTGCGTGCTCGCTTCCCCCGAGGGGCTCTCGAACTTCCACGAGAGCCACCCGGACGTGCCCGTCTTCACGGTGGCGATCGACGAGAAGCTCGACGATCACGGCTACATCGTGCCCGGCCTCGGCGACGCCGGCGATCGCATGTTCGGCATCAAGTAGCCCTTCTTTTTTTGGGGTGGACTGAGCCCGCGGTGTAACCATCGCTGACGGCAGAGTCTCGCTCGTCGGTGTGCTGTGAGCCGCCAACAGGATATTGCGCTGCTAAACCCCGCGAAGGGGAGTTGGGCAGAGTTGGGCAGAGTTGGGCAACAGACTGGCAACAAAATCCGGGCACTTAGACGAGTGCTCGGGACGAGCGCACAAGCGTTGCCGAGGCTCCGGTTCCAACCGGCCTAAGTTGAACGGGAACAGCCCCCCTGCGTGTTTCGCTCGATCGTGATCACCCGTTTCGGCCCATCGTGATCACCCGTTACGCGGCATCGTGATCACCGATTCCGGCATCGTGATCAGGCTTTTCGGGGCCGTGATCAGCGATTTCGGCCATCGTGATCACCGCTGGCCGGGCGTTCAGTAGCCCTGGCAGAATCGCCGGCCGCGGGCAGCGGCGAAGCACGTTCGCGGTCTTTTCAAGCCGCGCCCCGCACGGAGGCGCAATGGCGACGGAGAGACTGACGATGCAGAAGTTGCGAGAGATCCTTCGGCAAAAGCTGGAGCTCAAACGAAGTCACCGCGATGTGGCGCGCGCGTTGATGATCAGCGCCGGTGCGGTGGGTACGGCGATGACACGGGCCAAGGCGCTCGGGCTCGACTGGCCGACGGTGTGCGAGCTGAGCGACGAAGCGCTCGAGACGCGCGTCTACGGGCCGCGTGGCGGCAAACGCGGGCGCCCGTTACCGGACCTGTTGCGCGTGCATCTGGAGTTGCGCCGGCCGGGGGTGACGCTGTCGCTCCTACACCTCGAGTACCTCGAGCAGCACCCCGACGGCTACCGGTACACCGTCTTCTGCGAGCTCTACCGCGACTGGCTCAAGTGCAGGACCGTGACAATGCGCCAGGTGCACGTCGCTGGCGACAAGACGTTCGTCGACTACTCCGGCAAGAAGCCGCGCATCGTCGACCCGGAGACAGGGGAGGTCACCGAGGTCGAGCTCTACGTCGCCGTGCTCGGTGCCTCGAGCTACACCTACGCCGAGGCCTCTTTCAGCCAGACCGTGCCAGATTTCGTCGCGAGCACCTGCAGGGCTCTCGAGTTCTTCGGCGGCGCTTCCGCCGCCATCGTCCCCGATCAGCTCAAGAGCGCGGTCACAGGCGCCTGCGGCTACGACCCCGAAATCCAGCGCACGTTCGACGAGATGGCGCGGCACTTCGGCACGACCATCTTGCCGGCGCGACCTCGCAAGCCGCGCGATAAGGCCAAGGCCGAAGTGGCCGTGCAGGTGGCCCAACGCTGGATCCTCGCACGCATGCGCAACCAGACGTTCTTCTCGCTCGGCGAGCTCAACGAGCGCATTCGCGAGCTCTTGGTCGACCTCAACAACCGGACGATGCGCGCCTACAAGAAGAGTCGCCGAGAGCTGTTCGAGGAGTTCGAGAAAGCAGCCTTGCGCCCGCTGCCCGAGCAACGCTTCGAGTACGCTGACTGGAAGCACGTGCGGCTCAACGTCGACTACCACGTCGAGTACGACGGCCACTACTACTCCGCGCCGTTCACGCTCCACGGGCAGAAGCTCTGGCTGCGAGCCACGGTCTCGACGATCGAGCTGTTTTCTCCCGCTGATCGCGTTGCCAGCCACGCTCGCAGCTACGCGCTCGGCAAGCACACGACCGTCAAGGACCATATGCCGATCGCCCACCAAAAACACGCCGAGTGGACTCCGAGCCGCATCCTCGACTGGGCCGCGACGGTCGGATCCAACACCAAGCTGCTCGCCGAAGCCATCCTGCGCGAGCGCAGTCATCCCGAGCAAGGCTACCGCTCCTGCCTCGGCATCTACCGCCTCGCCAAGCGCTACGGACACGAGCGCGTCGACGCGGCTTGCAGCCGCGTGCTGCTCGCCGGTGGTCGCTCGTACCGCCACGTCAGCTCTGTACTCAAGCACGGTTTGGACCGTGCCCCCGCGCTCGACATCGGTCAGCGCGGCCCCTCCATCACCCACGGCAACGTGCGTGGCAGCGACTACTACCACTGAAAGGAACAGCGAAAATGTTGAGAGAGCCCACCATCGAAAAACTGCAAGCGATGCGCCTCGCCGCCATGGCGGCGGCCTGGGATGAGCAGGTGAAGAGCCGCGAGATCGCGGCGCTGTCGTTCGACGAGCGTTTCGCCCTGCTCGTCGACGCCGAGTGGATGGCCCGAGAAAACAAGCGTGTCGGCCGCGCCCTCAAAGAAGCGAAGCTCCGCATCAGCGGCGCCTGCATCGAGGATATCCAGTACTCTGCTCGCCGCGAGCTCGACAAGGCCGTCGTGCGTCAGCTCGCCGCCTGCCGCTGGGTGCAGGAACATCAAGTCGTGCTGATCACCGGCGCCACTGGCACCGGCAAGACCTACGTCGCGTGCGCGCTCGCGCAACAAGCCTGCCGCAAGGGCTTCCGTGCCTGCTACCGCAGAGCGCCGCGCTTGTTCGACGAGCTACGGCTCGCCCGCGCCGACGGCAGCTACCCTCGCGTCCTCGCGCGCTTCGCTCGTCTCGACGTGCTCGTCATCGACGACTTCGCCGTCGCGCCAATCACCGACTCCGAGCGACGTGACTTGCTCGAGGTGCTCGAGGATCGGCACGGCACTCGCGCGACGATCATCACCAGCCAGCTCGACCCCAAGCACTGGCACGCCTATCTCGGTGACCCGACGACCGCCGACGCCATCTGCGATCGCGTCCTCCACGCGGCTCATCGCCTCGGGCTCAAGGGCCCCTCCAAGCGCAAACCAGAGACGCAGGAAACTTAGCCCGGACGCGCCTTCCTCGGTACGATTCGACCCCTCAGAGACAACCCTATCCAACACCGACCCGAGCGTCGCTTCGCTCCGATCACGATGCCCCGGACCGAGCGATCACGATGCCGCGAACTCGGTGATCATGATGGGCGGAATACGCA